>DWVG01000003.1 GCA_019120355.1 Candidatus Ligilactobacillus faecavium | reverse complement strand
TTTTCCCTTTCCAATATACAAAAAGTACCATTGCCTGCAGGGACGCACATGCGCGGTACCACCCTGCTTGCAACGATACTTTATCGTAACCTCTTTAAGTTTATTAATTTCAATGTCATCATAGGGAGCATTGCTTTACGGTTTTCAAGTTTTCGCACCACCCAAACTCTCGCTGAGAAAATCAATAAAACAACATATCCTAATCTTTCAAAAGTATATTTAAAAATTAAGCGTTTGTCAATCCGTTACCGTGACTTGCGTGCTTTGCGCCGCGCTTGCCGTTGGGCGATCCGCCGCTTTTGCTGCTGGTCCCGTTTGATTGCGCGCTGAATTTTCTTCTTATACCCTGGTTTGTGTTTCTTCTTTTGTTTATTGACCATTCCTTGCAGTTGCGGATCCATCTTTTCGTGAATCTTCTTCCGCTTCTTCCGCCGGTTCCGGTCATATGAATCAACGATTTCACCATTTCGAATGGCTTTCGGTTCAAACTTGATGCCCATCTTTTCAAGTTCTTCGATCTTACTTTCATCGTTTGGTTCATAAAGCGTAATTGCTGTTCCGGTCATTCCGTTTCGGCCCGTCCGGCCAACCCGGTGAACAAAGAACTCAAGATCGGTCGGCAAATCATCATTGATGACGTGGGAAACACCTTGAATATCAATTCCCCGGGCTGCCAAATCAGTTGCAACAACGTATTGATATTCGAGATTTTGAACAGCCTTCATGATCCGCTTCCGTTCCCGCGGTTGCAATCCCCCATGGATTTTCGCAACCTTCAAGCCTTGAGAACGCAGATAATCGGTCAATTCATCGGCGCGTTCCTTAGTGTTTGTAAAGACCAGTGCCAAGTATGGTTCGCCCATTGTCAGCAACTTGTAGATAATTTGATTACGGTCACGGCCCTTGGTTGAAATCAACCAGTTATCGATCGTATCGCTGATGATCGTTTGGTTCTTCACGACTTCAACAACCGGATTTTCCATATACTTGTGCAAGAATGGCTGCAACTTTTCAGGAATCGTAGCTGAAAAGACCATCATCTGCAAATCTTGCGGCAGTGATGATGCGATTGCATCCGTATCATCCAAAAATCCCATGTCCAACGTCATGTCCGCTTCATCAACAACCAATTGCCGAACTTCGTGAACATCAAGTGCTTGGGCCCGAATCAAATCTAAAATCCGACCGGGAGTTCCAATCACGATTTGCGGCTGATGATGGCTTAACTTTTCAATCTGCCGCTGCTTATCCGTTCCGCCAACATAATTGTGAACAGTGATCGGTATTGGTGAGAATTTAGCAATTTGCTTTGCTGCTTCATAAATCTGGTATGCCAGTTCCCGACTCGGCGTTGTAATGACCGCTTGGGCGGGACCATTCGGATCAATTTTTTGGAAAATCGGCAAAAGAAATGTATGCGTCTTCCCGCTCCCGGTTTGGGATTGGCCAACCACACTTTTGCCTTTCAGGACCGTTGGAATCAAGCGTTCCTGAACCGGCGTTGGTTTCCGGAAACCCATCGCCTTTAATGCCTTGTTAATAAAGGGTTTAAAATCAAAATCCTTAAATTCTTTAGTCATTCTTTTCTCCTGTGTATGTTGCGGCAATTTGGTCTAACTTCGCAACGTATTCTTTCAATTGGTCATCGGTCAAGGTGTCCATCATGGCTCCACTTGCTAATGGGTGACCGCCACCGCCATATTCCTTGGCAAGTTCGTTAATTACCGGACCCTTTGAACGAATATTCAAGCGGTACTTGCCGTCTTCGCCTTCAACAAAGAGTGTCCAGCAAATAACCTTATCGATTTTACCGATTACAGAAACGATTGGGGCTGTCCCTTGAGCGCCGAGATCGAAACGCTTAACCAAATCATGCTTCAACACAATGTATGCCGCATTGTGTTCCGTCATGACCATGTTGTCCCAAACATATGCTGACAGTTTGGCAACTCCTTGACTGATATCATCCATTTTACGGTTCATTTCAGAAGCGTTGATATCAAATTCAAATAATTGGGCCGTTACGCGTAATGTGTGCGCTGTCGTATTGTCATACATAAACCTGCCAGTGTCGCCTGCAATCCCAGCATATAACATCCGGGCAGCTTTTTGGTTCAATACTAATTGACCTTCTGACTTGTTGACTAAATCAACGACCATTTCAGAACAGCTTGATGCGCCGGTGTTGATCAAGCTGATGTCGCCGTAGTGATCGTCATCCGGGTGGTGGTCGATTTTAATCAAATAATCGCCTTGGTCATAGCGTTGGTCATCGACCCGTGGCCGGTTGGCAGTATCGATTGCGATCACTAAAGCCCCCTTGAACATATCGTCAGTCAGTTCATCTTCAGTTGTGATCCACGTCAAACTGCCGTCATTTTCACCTGCTTGGTAAACGGTCTTATTCGGAAAACTGTTCCGGATTACTTCTGCTAAGCCGCCTTGAGAACCGAATGCGTCTGGATCCGGATCCGTATGACGGTGAATGATAATTTTGTCGTATTCTTTGATTTTTTCAATAATTTGTTGTTCGATTGTCATTTTCTGACCTCTTTCAATTAATCTCCAATTATCAAGTATACAAATAAGTCCCAGCTTTTTCAAAGGTCCAGCCGGATGTTTTCAAACTCCAGCGGATCAAGGTTGGTGATCGTCAATCCCAATAATCGCACGTCAATCGGATTATCTTGAATTTCATCAAAGAGCTGCCGGCCGTAATACGCGAAGTTATCTGCCTGATTATCAAGATAATCATCAAATGTCAGCCGTTTCGTGATCGTTTCAAAATGACTGTCCCGGACCTTGATCACGATCGTTTTGCCATGCTTTTGTTGGCGTTTAAGTTCAGCTACAAGTCGCTCAGCTGTTAATTTCAACTGCTCATCGACCTGTTCGATTGAGTTTAACGGCTGGTCAAAGGTTCGCTGACTACCGACTGATTTTCGTTCCCGCTGCCATTCAACCGGCCGGTCATCGATTCCGCGAACCCGCTGATACAAAATGTGACCCATCTTACCGAACTTTGAAATCAAATCGATCTCTTTCCAGTGATACAGATCTTCACCAGTGTTGATCCCTAATTTCCGCATTTTCGGTGCCGTTTTCTTTCCAATACCGCGAAACTTTTCAATCGGTAACGGAAAAAGAAAATCAAGCGCATCTTCCGGGTTGATGATCGTCATTCCAACCGGCTTGTGATAATCCGACGCAAGCTTCGCTAAAAACTTGTTATACGAAACCCCCGTCGAACACGTCAAATGCAGCTGATCATAAATTTCCTGCTGAATTCGATGGGCAAGGGCTACGGCCGATTCGATTCCCGGCTTATTCTCAGTTACATCCAAGTAGGCTTCGTCAAAGGCCACCGGCTCGATTTTGTCAGTATATTCGTGGAAAATCGTATGGATCTGATGCGAAACACGCTTGTATTTGGGAAAGTCCGGCTTCTTAAAGTAGGCCTGCGGGCATCGTTTCAACGCTTCCTGAGCACTCATTGCCGAATGGATTCCATAAGAACGGGCAATGTAATTCGCCGTTGCGACAACGCCCCGGCCACCGGTGTGCTGGGGATTGCGTGAAATCACGAGCGGCTTAGTCCGTAATTCGGGATGATCCCGCATCTCAACCGATGCATAAAACGCATCCATATCAACATGGACGATTTTCCGCTGTTTTGCCACGATCTCCACCTCACCTTCAAAGTTTCGCTAATATTTTAAACGAATGTATGTTCGAAATCAAGAAATGAATAAAAATAGGATGTGACCATCGTCACATCCTATTTTTACCTTAACGGATTAAATTCCCAATAATTTCCATCGCGAATCAGCAATTCATCCGCTTCGCGCGGTCCCATTGAACCGCAATCATAGTTTGGAAAAATTGCTGGATCCTCATCAGATTCATTCCATGCGTTTCGAATGGCATCTACAAACCGCCATGAATAGCGGACTTCATCCCAGTGAACAAAGTTAGTTGAATCACCCTTGATTACATCAAGCAATAACTTTTCATATGCTTCCGGCGTTTTTGCCCTTAAAGCCGAGTTGTGCTTGAACTTCATCGTAACGTTGCTTACCGGATAGTTTTCTTCGCTGACTTCCTTTTCATTCAACCGTAAACTGGTTTCTGGAGTCGGTTCAACGTTGATCGTCAAAACGTTCGGATCAAGTTTTTCATTTGAAAAAATGTTATTCGGCATGTCCTTAAAGACGACATCGATTCGGGTCCCCTTAACAGCCATCCGCTTTCCGGTCCGAATATAAATCGGAACTCCGGCAAAGTTCATGTTATTTACAAAAATCCGGCCCGCAACAAAGGTTTCGGTCATCGAATCAGCCGGCACCTGACTTTCTTCACGGTAAGCCGGCATCCCGGCCGTCGCGCCGTATTGACCACGGACAAAGTTTTGCCGGACTTCATCTGGTTCATAAACCTTTAATGCTTTCAATGCACTGATTTTTTCGCGTTCAATATCAGTATCTTTGTATGAAACCGGCGCATTCATCGTCAGTAAGGAAACAAGCTGCAAAATATGATTTTGGACCATGTCCCGCAACGCTCCAGCATGTTCATAGTAGCCGGCCCGTTCTTCAACCCCTAGAATTTCGCCGAGCGTGATTTGAATATTAGAAATATAGCGGTTATTCCATAAAGCGTTGAAAATCGGGTTGGCAAACCGAATCGCATAAATACTTTGAGCCATTTCCTTTCCTAGATAATGGTCAATTCGGAAAATATCTTTTTCTTCAAAATAACGGGCAATATCGTCATTTAAGGCTTCCGCACTCTTTAAATCATGGCCGAATGGCTTTTCGATGACCAGCCGGTTATAGCCGTTTGCGGTCACAAGGTTTTGCGACCGCAAATGCTTGGCAATCGTCCCAAAGAACGTTGGTGACATCGCAAGGTAAAAAATGCGGTTGCCACCGATTTGATAACGTTCATCTAATTTGGCTGCCAAGTTCTTTAAAGTTATATAGTGCTCAGTATCATTAACGTTATGTGATTGATAATAAAAATGGCTGGCAAACTGATTGATCTCAAGGGCATTATTTTCCATATCAGCAACGCTGTTTCGAACTACTTCCTGCAACCGTTCGTTTGTCCACGGCCGCCGGGCAGTTCCGATAACAGCAAATTTATCCTTTAAAAATCCTTTTTGGTAAAGGTGAAACAAAGCCGGATACAGTTTGCGTTGGGCTAAATCGCCAGTTGCACCGAATATAATAAAGAGTGTTTTTCGTTCTTTCAAGTCGTTCCCCGTCACTTTCGTCAAGATTTTACACTTTCATTGTACTATAACTTAGAATTGCGACAAGGAATTTTTAAATCAAATGAACTCCTTTATCCGCGTAAATTACGTCCCCCACAACGCCGGTTGCCAAATCGCTCATCAAAAAAGCACATACGCCGCCAATTTCTTCTAAGGTCACGGAATGCTGATCAACCGTCCGGCGTTCCGATTCAGCCAACAAAGCAGAATGATCGGCAACGCCAGTAACCGCCAACGTCTTCATTGCGCCGGCCGAAATGGCATTCACGCGAATATTGTCCTTTCCCATGTCGCGGGCCAAATACCGCACTGCCGATTCAAGGGCCGCCTTCGCAATTCCCATCGCATTATAATTTGGAATTGCCCGTACCGAACCCATGTAGGTCAAGGTTACAATGCTGCCCGGATGGTTCAGAATTTTTTGCCCATACCGCGCAACCGCGATCAATGAATATGCCGAAATATCTTGTGCTAAATTGTAACCTTCACGGGTCGTTTTCATGACATCGCCTTGAAGTTCGTTCCGATCAGCATATGCGATCGCATGCACGATCCCGTCGATTTTACCGAACCGGCGTTGAACTTCAGTAAATGCCTTTTCGATGTTTTCATCAGCCGCCACGTCGCATTCAATTAACCGCTCGTCATCGTTGACCAGCTTTGATAAACTCTTCTTCATTCGTTCATTTTGGTATGTAAAAATAAGCGTTGCTCCCTGTTGCGCCATTACCTGAGCACATCCCCAGGCAATTGAACGCTTGTTTGCAACGCCCATTACTAAAATCTTTTTGCCTTCAAGCAAGCCGTTCATTCGTTAATCATCCCCTATTAAAATTTTCTGAAGCGCGCGTGCCGCTGTGCAAGCAATTCTCCAAGCGAAAGCTTTTGCAACCGCTGAATTTCAGTTTGAAGCACATCGGCAATTGCCGTACACGTTTCAGTATGATCGTCACTTTCCGGAATAATTCCTTCAATTATCTGCCGTTTTAATAATTCTGCCGGTGAAATTTTCAATGTTTCAGCAGCTTCATCGGCCCGGGAACTATCCTTCCACAGAATTGAAGCAAAAGCTTCCGGTGAAATGACCGAGTAAATACTCTTTTCAAGCATCCATACCGAATCACCGCCGGCCAATGCTAACGCCCCGCCACTGCCGCCTTCACCGGTAATGATGGTGATCAACGGTGTTTTAAGTTCACTCATCACCATTAAATTTTGGGCAATCATGTAACCTTGTCCCTGTTCTTCTGCTTCAGCACCTGCATAAGCTCCGGCAGTGTTTACAAACACGACTACTGGGCGGTTAAACTTTGCTGCTTGAATCATTAACCGCTGAGCTTTGCGGTAACCGGCAGGCGTTGGGCAGCCAAAATGGCGGGCGATCCGTTCTTGCGGCGTCGTTCCCTTATCAGTTGCAATTACCGTGATTGGTTGACCGTTGAACGAAGCGATTCCGCCAATCATTGCCGGATCGTCTTCCATTACCCGATCACCGTGCAGTTCATAAAAGTCATCAAAAACATTTGCAATCAGTTCGCGCGCACTGATTTTATTTTTATCCCGAGCAGCTTTCACAATTTCAGCTGCTGTTTGTTCTTTTTTAGTCATTTGCTGCCTCCGTCCGGTTTAACCGCAATAACTTTGCAATTACCTGTTTTTGCCGATTCCGCGGAACAATGTCATCGATCAAGCCGTTTTTCATTAATGTTTCCGCTGACTGCAAATCATCCGCAATCTTTTGGTGCATTGTTTGTTCAATTACCCGCCGGCCAGCAAAGCCGATCAATGCTTTGGGTTCGGCCAAAATAATATCGCTTTGGTTAGCAAAACTGGCCGTTACCCCGCCAGTCGTTGGATCTGTCAAGACTGTCAGATAAAACAATCCCGCATTTGAATGTTCCATTACCGCTTGGGTAACCTTTTGCATTTGCATCAATGAGTAGATTCCTTCTTGCATCCGGGCTCCGCCAGAAAGGGCAAATAAAACAACCGGCAACCGTTTTTGCGTCGCCATTTCAAATAACCGGGTCAGCTTTTCACCCGTGACGCTTCCTAATGAACCCATGATAAAATCTGGATCCATGATGGCAAGCGCACATTTTTCATGCTCAATTTCAGCGATCCCCGTCAGGACTGATTCATCAATTCCGCTTTTTTCACGGCATTGTTCAATCTTTTTATCAAAGCCTTCGAAATCAATTGGATTCGATTCTTCAATATCCGTCAAAATTTCTGTAAAATCATCAGTGAGCCACTCAACCCGTTGCCGGGCGCTTGTTCGAAATCCATAACCGCATTCAGGACACGTCCGGAACTTTCCCAACTTTTCACGTAAAAATACTTGGTGACATTTCGGACATGTGATCCATAAACCATCCGGAACCCGGTCCATCGCTTGGTGATCAGCCTTCACGTGCTGCTCGCTGATTCGTGATTTATTTTCGTAAAGTTTCATGATTTAAACCTTTCTTCCATTCCGGCAAAAAATGCTTTTCAAGATAATCCGTCGTTACCATTCCCTTAGCAAATTGGCCATCGCGTTCAAGAAATGCCTGGTGAAATTCAATGTTCGTCTGGACACCCTTGATAACCGCTTCATCTAAGACACGTTTCATTTTAGCAATTGCCTCTTGCCGGTTCGGTCCCCACGATACAAATTTAGCGACCATTGAATCGTAAAACGGCGAGATCGTCCATTGCGGATACAATTCCGTATCGATCCGCACACCAAGGTTCCCGGTTGGAAGGTACAGATAGTCAACCTTCCCCGATTGCGGTAGAAAGTCACGGGCCGGATCTTCAGCATTGATCCGGCATTCAAGTGATACCCCATGCGGAGTCAGATCAGCTTGCATAATATCAAGTTCTAACCCGGCAGCGATCCTCACCTGTTCCCGCACAATATCGACCCCGGTAATCATTTCACTGACCGTGTGTTCAACCTGGATTCGGGTATTCATTTCCATAAAGTAGAAATGATGATCTTGATCCATTAAGCATTCAATCGTTCCGGTATTGACATAGTTAAGCGCATCAGTTGCTTTGATCGCAATTGATTGCAATTCTTGCCGTTCTTTTTCCGTTAAGATTGGACAAGGACTTTCTTCGATCATCTTTTGTTTATTGCGTTGAACTGAGCAATCCCGTTCTGGAAATGCCAAGGTATGACCTGCTTGATCGCGGAAAACTTGAATTTCAAGGTGTTTGACATCTTGCATTACCTTTTCCAGATACATCCGATTGTCATTAAACGCATGCTGGGCTTCTTGCTTCGCTTGCGTAAACGCCGTCTTCATTTCCTGCCGGTCTTGAACCACCCGGATTCCTTTGCCGCCACCGCCTGCAGCTGCTTTAAGCAAAACCGGATAACCAACTCGATCCGCAATTTCAAGCGCTTCAGCAGTATCTTGAATAAAACCTTTGCTTCCTGGAATTACCGGAACGTCGCTTTGCATCATCCGCATCCGCGCATTTGCCTTATTACCCATTAATTCAATCGTTTCCGACCGCGGGCCAATAAATTTTACGTGGCATTCTTCACATAACCGTGCAAATTCACTGTTTTCTGACAAAAAACCGAATCCGGGATGAATTGCTTCCGCCCCGGTTCCGACTGCAGCGGCCAGAATCGATTTCATATTCAAATAAGAATCTTTAAGTTGCGGACCGCCAATGCAGACCGCTTCATCAGCAATCTGAACATGGAGACTTTCGCGGTCAGTCGTTGAATACACTGCAACCGTCTTGATTCCCATTTCTTTCAATGTTCGAATGACGCGCACCGCAATTTCACCACGATTTGCAACTAAAACTTTCTTAAACATCAGCTACTCTCCAATCATAAATGTCAGTTCAGCTGTGCATGCTTTTTTATCGCCGACATACGCAATTCCTTTGCCGCTTCCAATGTGTTCCCGCAATTTCGTTAACTCGACTTCCAGCCGTAACGAATCGCCTGGGCGAACCATTTGATGGAATCGGGCTTTTTTGATTCCGCCAAAATATGCCGTTTTTCCTTTAAAGTCCGGCATTGAAAGTAAGGCAACGGCTCCAGTCTGAGCAAGAGCTTCAACGATCAGGACACCAGGCATTACCGGATTTCCTGGAAAATGCCCATTGAAAATTTCTTCATGCGCCGTCACGTTATGAATTGCAACTGCTTTTTGACCAGGTTCAAGGTCCGTTACCTTATCGATCAACAGCATTGGATAGCGGTGCGGAATAATCTTTTGAATTTCCGTAACATCCAATTCCATTTACTTTTCCTCGATTTCAAATAATGGTTGGTCATATTCAACCAAATCTTCATTTTCAACTAAAATATTTTTCACTTGCCCAATAACGTTGCTTTTAACTTCCGTCAACATTTTCATCGCTTCGATCACGCAAACAACATCGCCGGCATGCACCATTTTACCTGGTTCAACGTATGGCTTTGCTCCCGGTTCCGGTTGCAAGTAAACCGTACCGACCATTGGGGCAACAATTTGATTTGAGCCTGCAGCAGAATTCTTCGAAGAATTTTCAACCTTTACTGCGGGTTCGCTTGATTGAACCGGTTGAATTGGTTGAACCGGTGTTTCCGGTGAATTTTCATTTTTACTTAAATGAAGGTGAAATTCGCCATCATTAATTTCCAATTCTCTTACTGAGGATTGATTAAATTTATCAATAATTTTATTTATTTCATCAAAATTCAATCTCATTCACTCCATCTTCTGAATGCAAGGACCGCATTATGGCCGCCAAATCCGAGCGAATTGCTGATTGCATACTGCAATGCTGGATCCGGCGTTGCGGTTTTAACTACATTAATATCGCACTCTTCGTCCTGTTCCGTCAAACCAACATTCGGCGGCAAAACTTGACGTTGGAGTGCATCAACCGTCAGCACGGCTTCAATGGCCCCGGCTGCTCCTAAAAGGTGCCCGGTCATTGATTTCGAACTGCTGACTTGCACGTTACTATTTTCGCCAAACACCTTGCGAATGGCAAGTGATTCGCTGGAATCATTTGCATGCGTTGACGTTCCGTGAGCATTAATGTATCCAACTTGATCAGCCGTGATTCCCGCTTCAACGATTGCTTCTTGCATTGCGCGGGCCGCTGGTTGACCAGTTGGATCGGGAGCAGTAATGTGATATGCATCACAGTTGCTGCCGTAACCAACGATTTCGCCTAAAATTTCTGCACCGTGACTTTGAGCATGTTCGAGACTTTCAAGCACTAGCGTTCCGGCACCTTCCCCTAAAACAAACCCCGAGCGTTTTTTATCAAATGGAATTGAAGCCTTGGCTGGATCCTTTTCCTTTGATAACGCATTTAATGCAGCAAATCCGGCAATTCCAATCTCATTGACCGATGCTTCGGAACCGCCGCAAATCATTGCCTGGGCCCGTCCTTCTTTGATCTGCCGGTAAGCTTCACCAATTGAATTCGTCCCGGTTGCACATGCAGTAACAATTGCCGTACAAATATTTTGAGCATGGAACCGAATTGCAATATTTCCGGCTGCCATGTTCGCAATCGCCGTCGGGACAAACATCGGAGAAACACGTCGCGGTCCCTTTTCGTGCATCTTGATGATTTGTTCCTGAATGGTAGTTAAGCCGCCGATTCCGGACCCATAAATCACCCCAAGATCTTCGCTGCGAGTGTTTTCTTCCGTGATTCCTGCCTGTTCAACGGCTTCAACTGCCGAAGCAACCGCATATTGTGAAAACAGATCCATTCGCTTGGCTGCCTTCTTGCCAACCTTATCTGCCGGATCAAAATCTTTAACTTCGCCGGCAACCGTGATTCCAGTTTCCTCAGCATCAAATTTTGTAATCGGACCAATTCCAATCTTCCCGGCATATGCGTTCGCAGTAAACGTCTGAACGTCATTTCCTAAGGGGGTAATTGCCCCCATTCCAGTAATCACAACTCTTGTCATCTTTTTCTCCCTTACATTGCCATTCCGCCATCAACGTTAATTACCTCACCGGTCAAATAATCATTTTGAGCAAGGAAAAGCGCCGTTTGGGCAACTTCTTCTGCCGTTCCTAACCGTTTAAGCGGAATTCGTTCCTTAATTTCTTTTTGCCGTTTTTCATCAATTGCTGCGGTCATTGAGCTTGCGATCATTCCCGGTGCAATTGCATTACACCGGACTCCCCGTAACGCGCCTTCTTGAGCGACCGCCTTGGTAAAGCCGATTACCCCGGCTTTGCTTGCAGCATAATTCGCCTGACCGATATTGCCGTGTTTACCAACAACGCTTGCCATGTTAATGATGACGCCCGAACGCCGTTTCAACATCCGCTTAAAAAGCGGTTGCGTTACCCGATATGTTCCGATCAAGTTGGTATTCACAACGTCATCGAAATCCTTTTCCCGCATGCCGATCATCAGTTTATCCCGGTTGATCCCGGCATTATTGACTAAAATATCAACACTGATTTGCTGCTCATCAAGTTGCCGAACCATTTCTTCAATGTCACGCGGATTTGAAATATCCGCTTGAATAAACCACACCTGAACGCCAAGAGCCTTAATTTGTTGAATCAACTCTGACGGTTCATGCCGGGCATTTAAAATTACGTTTGCGCCATTTTCAGCAAATTTAGTTGCAATGGCAGCTCCCAGTCCACGTGATGAACCAGTTACTAAAACATTCTTCCCCGTTAGATCCATTCCTTTTCTCCCGCTTTCTCAATAAATCGTTGATAGTTTCGGTAATTCGTGATGCGTTCCCGCTGCAGTTGCGGATCAACTTGACGCGCAAATGACGTTAAAGCCTTGCCCGCCCCGATTTCAAGGGTTGCATTGACTTGATCTTCATCGATCATCCGCTGCAAGCAATCGCCAAAATGCGTTGGCTGAACAACTTGATCAACCAATGTTTTTGCAACTGAATCCGCTTCAAAGTTCTTTCCAGTCGTATTACTTAACACGCATTTCGAATTAGCAACAAAATCATCTTCATGGATTACACGTGCCAATTCATGATGTGTTCCAGTATACAACGGTGTATGAAACGCTCCTTCGACCCGAAGTTCGATCACCTTGGCTGCCAAGTGCTGATCCTGAATCATTTTGGCAACTTGCTGGGCCGCCGTTGCATTCCCGCCGATCACAATTTGATGCGGTGAGTTGTAATTCGCAATTTGAACGACTTGGCCCGGTGAACATTGTTGCTGACAAAGTGTTAAAATTTGAACAACATCTTGCGGATCAACGATTGCATACATTTTGCCTTCAGCTGCTTGACTATCCCGTTCCATGGCAAGCGCCCGAGCTTTTAAAATTCGCATTCCTGCCTTAAAAGGCAGCTTGCCGCTTGCAATCAGCGCTGAATATTCGCCAAGCGATAACCCAACGCTTGCCCGGATATCAAGTTGCGGCAGATCATGTTGCAGCATCGCATATAATCCAAGACTAACCGCAACTAATGCCGGCTGGACGTTACGGGTGTGGTCCAATTCGCCGTTTTCATTCCGCAATACCTTTGACAGATCCATCTGCAATTCCTGACTACTGGCATCAATTACCTGCCGAAACACATTACTTTGCTCATAGCAATCAAGACCCATCTCCGTTTTTTGTGCGCCCTGGCCGCTAAATAAAATTCCCCATTGAAGTGTCATCTGAATTTCCTATTTATTATCAAGTTGTTTCTTAACATACTTGACAACGTCATCGATCGTTGCAACATCTTCATCTGATTCCAATTTGATATCAAATGCATCTTCAAGTTCGTTCATGATTTCAAAGAAATCTAAACTATCGGCATCAAGATCGTCCTTGATGTTTGATGTTAACTTGATATCATCTTGATCAACTTCTAATTGATCGGCGGCAATTTCACGTACTTTTTCAAAAATTTGTTCTTCTGTCATTGTTCATTTCTCCCTTGTTCTTGTTATAATTTGATAATTTGGCTGCCGATTGTCAGGCCGCCGCCGAAACCGGACAATACAATTGTTTGTCCAGGATGTAATTCTCCATTCTCATTCATCTCCGCTAAGAGAAGCGGAACGCTTGCCGCCGAGGTGTTTCCGTAACGTTCCATGTTATTGGGAAACTTCGTGCGCGGTTGCTTTAATTTCTTGGCGATCGACTTAATGATCCGAATATTTGCCTGGTGCAGGATAAAGTAATCAACGTCATCAGGTGAAACGTGATTTTGATCACATACCCGCTCGATTGAATTCGGAACTTCCGTTGTTGCAAATTTATAAACTGCCCGGCCGTCCATCTTAAACGGATGGAAAGTTGTAAACTGCGCCGGTGGAAATTCGCCGATTGGATTGGTTTCTCCCGCAATTAACCGATCACCAAGATCGCCAAACGTTTTTAAATCAGTCCCTGCAAAAGCTTCAACATCATCGTTGGCTTCAAGCAAAGCCCCAGCAGCGCCATCGCCGAAAAGCACGGCGGACGTCCGGTCCGTCCAGTCAACTTCCTTTGAAAGGACTTCGCCGCCAATGACGATTGCATACTTAAAATCACTCATCCGCATCATCTTTTGCGCAATTTCCATCCCGTAGATGAATCCTGAACACGCTGCTGAAATATCAAATGCTACCGCATTCGGAGCTTTGATCTGTCCCTGAACCAGCGCTGCCGTTGACGGCGTGCATGCATCCGGTGACATGGTCGCAACAATGATCAGCCCGATTTCATCAACTGAAATTTGAGCTTTCGTAATCAACTGCTGCGCAACTTTTGTGCATAAAACCGATGTATTTTCATTTAAACTAATTCTGCGTTCCCTGATTCCGGTCCGCGTGCTGATCCATTCATCAGAAGTATCCATAATCTGACTCAAATCATCATTTGAAACCGTATAAGCTGGTGCGTATCCAGCAATTTGATTGATTTTTACCTTTTTCACAATTCAGCCTTCCCATTAATCAGAGTGAGCCTCCAAAAATGCCTCTAAATTGCGAATCGCCTTTTCAATCGTTTTAACTTCCGCCGGATCAAGATCCTTCAAGAAGCTGCGAACCATCTGCCGGTGAAAGGCATCGTGGGCGCGGTAAACGAGCCGTCCCTTTTTGGTTAACCCTAACCGAATGATTCGCCGATCATCCTCGCCACGAATCCGCCGAACGTATCCTTTCTTTACTAACCGGTCAACCGTCGTCGTCAAGGTTCCCGGAGTTAAATGCAATTTTCGCGCAACTTCCGACGCCGTTTGATGGTCGTACATTGTGATTGCGATAATCGCATGAATTTCTTTAATGCTTAAATCATTAAAGCTGCTTTTGCGAAGTTCGTTTTCTTCGATCCACACAATATCGGCATAAACTCTTTTCATCGCTTCATCGATGTATTTTTCTCGCTCATTCATTTTATTCTCACCTTATCGTTTGCTATTCAAATATTTTGTCTATCAAAATAATATCAAAAAATAAGGCATTTCGCTATTTTGCTTGCTGTTCATCCTTTAAAGAAACAATAAACATTAATTTTGCCGAACAAGCAACCTTTTCGTCAACCCGGGCTTTCGCATTTACGATCCCAATGTTGCCGCGTTGTTTTGTAATTTCGACTTCAATTTTCAACACGTCTCCTGGGCGAACCATGCGTTTGAATTTCGCCTTTTGAACTCCTCCAAGGTATGCCGTTTTATTCCGAAACTCTTCTGACTTTAAAATCAGAATCGACGCAATTTGCGCCATCGTTTCGATAATTAAAACTCCCGGCATCACTGGATTCCCAGGAAAATGACCGCGAAAATAAGATTCATTGATCGTCACGTTTTTCGTTGCAGCGATCCGCTTCCCCGGCTCAAGTTCATCAACGTAGTCAACATAGCAAATCGGAAACCGGTTTGGAATGATCTCCATGATTTCTTGAGCATCCATGACTTTCATAAAATCACCCCTTGATTTATTTCGAATATCAAAATATTCGATGTACAAACCATACTTCATAAAAAAAAGACTGTCAAGCAAAGGAAAATCGCAAAATTAACAAATTCATTAATTTGTTTAACTTTCTTAATAAAAAGAACCGGATACTTTGAATCTTCAAAGTATCCGGTTCAAAAGCGCCCTGATTACTGATTGATCTTTTGATTTTTACATTTTTATCAATCAATTATCTTATTGATAAATAATTATCAACTAATTTTTAAAAATATAAATTTCTTTTGAAAATCAAATTAATTTTGATGGTTTTCGATGGAAGACTTCAAAGTTAAAAATCGCTGATTCCACATCTTATAGTAATAATCCACCATTTTTTCTGCCGATAAAAATTCATTATTAAATGTCGTTGCTGTTCCTTCATACATTGTTATTTCATATCCCAAATCATGAGCCACACGAATTGTCGTATCGATGCAATATTCTATTTGAGCTCCCACAATTTCTAATTCATTAACTCCTAATTGACTTAATTTTTCCTTTAAATCAGTTTTATAAAAAGCGTCAGCATGCGTTTTCTGGATTACGGTATCTTTCCCACTCACATAATCTATTTGAGATAATATTTTCCAATTATGTGAGTGAGGTTTTAATGTTGAATCAACATGCTGAATAAAAATAATTGGTAGCTTATTTTTACGAAAATACCGAATTCGACTATTAATATTTTTAATGATCTGCTTTAAATTAAAAATTCCATCTGTACATACTCCGTTCTGCATATCAATAACAAGTAAAGCTTTCCTCATAAATATTCTCCTCTTTGCAAATTATTAATTTTTCGTTAGAAAATTAAATATTAATTAGATTTTATTCTATAAATCATCCTGAGTCAATTACGCTTAAACAAAAAAAGGTACTAACGGAAACTCACATTTCCATTAGTACCTTAAGAAAAATACATTCTCACCGTTATAGTGAAATTGCACAATAATTTATTTTGTTTCTTTATCTTCAGCTTGTGAATCAGCTTTTTCTTCTTTTGCTGGTTCAGCTGGTTGTGCTTGTTGTGCAGCCGATGCACTTTGAACATTTCCAATTGCGTTCAAACTGAATGTCAAGAAAATGCCGTCGCAATCAAGGGTTACGGTCTTGTTGGCTTTGTCGATGCTGTCGATTACACCGTGCAAGCCGCCACGCGTAACAACATGATCACCCTTCTTCAAGTTGTTGATCATGTTTTGCCATTGTTGCTGTTGCTTCTTTTGTGGACGAATCATCATGAAGTACATCAATCCAAACAAAAGGACGATCATGACGATTGAGTAAAGTCCTCCGCCTTTCATCTTTGTCACTCCTTAAATTATCGTTACAGATAACACTGTATCAAAAAAATTGCTTGGTTACTAGCAAAATCGAACAAAATCCTAGAAATTCTTAGGATTTTTAACATTTAACCCGTATTGGTCAAAGAAATCTTCCCGGAATTCAAGCAAATTATCATCTAAAATTGCCTGCCGGATCTTTTGCATCAAGTGCGTCAAAAAATACAGGTTATGATAACTTGTCAGCCGAATTCCCATCGTTTCATTGACTTTCAGCAAATGCCGGACATAAGCTCGCGTATAGTTTCGGCATGCATAACAATCGCACTGGTCATCGATCGGACCAAAATCATGCTCATACTGGGCGTTTTTGACGACTAACCGGCCATGTGAAGTCATACATGTTCCGTTCCGCGCAATTCGGGTCGGCAAAACGCAGTCAAACATGTCCACTCCGCGAATAACGCCATCGATCAACGCATCCGGTGAGCCAACCCCCATTAAGTACCGCGGTTTATTTTCCGGTAATAACGGCGTTGTAAATTCAAGAACATGGTTCATTTCTGTCTTCGATTCGCCAACTGACAAACCACCGATTGAGTACCCCGGAAAGTCCATTGCGACCAAATCACGGGCACTTTGTTGCCGTAAATCTTTATGACCGCCCCCCTGAACGATTCCGAACAAGGCTTGCGTTTCTGGATTTTGATGCGCCTTTAATCCTCTTTCAGCCCATCGACTGGTCCGTTCAACGGATTTTTTGATGTAGTCGTAACTTTCAAAAAATGGCGGGCATTCATCAAAACTCATCATGATGTCGGCACCCAGCGCGTTTTCAATGTGAATTGCCTTTTCAGGTGAAAGGAACATTTGGTGACCGTTCAGGTGATTCTTAAAATGAACCCCTTCTTCGGTAATATTTCGCAATTCAGCCAATGAAAAGACTTGGAAGCCGCCCGAATCTGTTAAGATTCCCTTGTGCCAATTCATAAATTTGTGCAAGCCGCCTGCTTCCCGGACAAGGTCTTCACCGGGCCGCAACCATAAGTGATAGGTGTTTGACAAAATAATGTCGGCACCCAATTCGTCAAGTTCTTCCGGTGACATTGCTTTGACCGTTGCTTGGGTCCCAACCGGCATAAAAATCGGGGTTGGAAAAGTTCCGTGCGGCGTAATGATTTCACCGAGCCGTGCGCCAGTATGTTTTTCTTTTTTAATTAACCGGTATTTGATTGCTGGTTCGCTCATAGATCCTCCTAATTATTTGTGAATAAACATTGCATCGCCGAAACTGAAGAAACGGTATTTTTCTTGAACAGCGTGCTTGTATGCATTCAAAATGTTTTCCCGGCCAGTAAAAGCAGCAACCAACATTACCAACGTTGATTTTGGTAAGTGGAAGTTTGTAATGAAAGCATCAACGACTTGCCACTTGTAACCTGGCTTGATAAAGATATCTGTCCAGCCGCTATCAGCCTTTAATTCACCATTAAATTTCGTTCCGATCGTTTCCAATGTCCGAATTGAAGTTGTTCCGGTTGCCACGATCCGACCACCATTTTTACGAACTTCATTCAATGTATCCGCTGCTTCTTGCGACATGCTGTAAAATTCACTGTGCATCTTGTGGTCGTCAATGTTTTCTTCGTTAACTGGGCGGAAGGTTCCTAATCCAACGTGTAACGTCAAGTAAACTAATTTAACTCCCTTTTCTTCAACCTTCTTCAACAATTCCTTTGTCCAGTGGAAGCCAGCTGTTGGTGCAGCTGCTGAACCGATTTCCTTTGAGTAAACTGTTTGGTACATTTCAGGATCATCAAGTTTTTCCTTAATGTATGGCGGAAGCGGCATTTCGCCTAACTTATCAAGAATTTCCATGAAAATTCCGTCATATTCAAATTTGATCATCCGGCCGCCGTGTTCAAGTTCCTTAGTAACCGTAGCCGTTAATTCACCATTCCCAAATACGATCTTCGTGCCGACTTTTGCACGCCGAGCAGGCTTAACCAATGTTTCCCAGTTATCGCCTTCAGTATTGTTTAATAACAAGACTTCCAAGTGGCCGCCAGTATCTGGCTTAACGCCGTAAATTCGTGCCGGCATGACCCGGGAATCGTTCATCACGACCGCATCTCCTGGATTTAAGTAATCAATAATGTCGTAGAAATAATCATCCTTATATTCGCCGGTTTTAGCATTCAAAACCAGCATCCGGGCTTCGTCCCGTTCCTTTAATGGAGTTTGGGCAATTAATTCATGGGGTAAATCATAATCAAAATCTTCTGTCTTTAATGGTTTATCTGTCATTTTAAATTTCACCTTTCC
>DWVG01000059.1 GCA_019120355.1 Candidatus Ligilactobacillus faecavium | reverse complement strand
ACTTATATTTAAATTAATTAAACAAAAGGTATTATAACGAATATAATACCATTTTTGAAAACTATTTCGGTGTTTTTTACGAATTGTCATTTTCTTGTAATGTAAAAAATAATTCGCAAATTAATCATGGTCAAATAATGCAAAAAGATTGCGACTGATGTCACAATCTTAGTTGAAGTTAAAGTGATTAATGATGAAAATGGCGCGCAATTCGTTGTAAAAAAGGATGCTGCGCCGCTATTTGGGTGCATTTACGTTCAAACTTTAAAACGTATTTCCGATAAAAATTCCGGGTCCGAATCCAGTGATGAACTTTCGGCGCGCCTTTTGATAGACAAAAAAAGGCGATGATCAAAAACGGAATCTGCGGGATGACCGGAAAGATGATTCCAATGATTCCTAGAATAAAAAAGACAATGGCTCCAATCAGCCAGCAAGTTTTTTTGGCGTACGTTGTCATTTAGTGCTCCTTTTCATTTTGATGCGATAGATTAAATATCCGCTACCGACTACAAGAATTACAATGGCAAGAAGAACAAAGCTATATTTTTCAATTAAAACGGAGAACTTTTCCCATGATGCGCCGGCTAATCGCCCGACAATGATCAAAACAGCGTTCCAAATCAAAGAGCCGCCGGCGGTAAAAATTAAAAAGCGGTTGATTGGAAATTCAGCCATGCCGGCAGGAATCGAGATCAAACTGCGAACAACGGGGAGAAATCTTCCCCAAAAAGCAGTCGAACTTCCGTGCCGTTCGAAGAACCGTTGGGCTTTTTCGAGGTGTTCCATTTTAAAATGAAGAATCTTTCCCCATTTGCCTGTAATTAGCCGTTCAAGTTTTTCAAATGAAATTAATTTGCCTAAAAGGTAAAGGATCATTGCGCCGATCAGCGCACCAACCGTTGACGCAATGATCAGTCCGCCAAGATTCAGCTGAGCTGAAAGTGATAAAAAACCACTGAAGGTTAAAATTATTTCAGATGGAATCGGCGGAAAAATATTTTCAACGGCAATTAAAATGGCGACGGCCAGGTAGCCATAGTTGCTAATGAAATCAATAATTGTTGTATTCATAAAAATCCTTTCGCGCTTTAAGTAATGACAGTTTACCTGAATTGACGGTAAAAAGCGAGGGGAATGATTGGACTTAATAAAAAAGTAAAAAATAGGCTGTGACCTATGAGCCACAGTCTATTGCTATATTCACATAATCGGGTTCCAAAACAAACGAGCTTCGACGCGAAGCTAGTGAAGGGCGAATCCCCGAACTTGCTTCCATTACGCTCGTTTTTAACGTTTTGTCACACCTTCTCAATTAATCAAACATTCGTTTTGCAGCCTTCATCAAGGTTACCGGATCATGGTCATACCGTGGAGTCTTAACCAACTTCGAATCCGGAACACCGGCAAAGTGGAAAGCGGCAATTTCACCAGACCGAACGGCACTTTCTTCGGTAAAAATCATTTGATATGGTTGTTCGACAAATTCACCGGTAAATGCCAGGTTCGTTGAAAAATCTGGAATTACCTTTGGCCGGTCAGCCTTTGCCCGGTTGTTGAAGAGGGCAGAAGAGTATGGCATGTATACTGGGATGCAATTGATAACACTTTCGAGAATTTGATCTTTCTTCTTCATGATGTTTGTTGGACCAGGATCAACCTTTGAAAGTTGTCCAATCAATTCTTCAAGCATTTCTTTCCCGGTCATCTTAATGTATTGTTTGTGAACAAATTCACCTTCGCGCCGTGGGTATAAGAAGTAACCCCAAATAACCGTTTCATTTGGTTTTTGCGTCGTGAAGTGCGGTTGATGGTGAACAACGATCGACATGTTAACGTCTTTTTGCCCTAACGGAGTGATCGGTTCAGTTGAAATAAATGAATTTAACGCATTTCCAGGAACCTGGTTGGTGATCCGGGTAATTTCATTGATCAAAGTATGATCTTTGGTAGTCAAGGTGAAACTTACCCATTCGGATGCATCCCGGTCAGCAAAGAATTTATCTGGATTTCCAAGATTATAAAAATGTTCAGTTGCTTGTTTCCAAAGCGATGAAGCTGCACCGTAATCTGGATTTTCAGGTGCCGGCGTATTGTAGTCGCCCAGGGTTGCTGAATCAGTGATCGAGCCGTTGGTAAAGAAAACGGCTGTTTCATCGTCAACGGCAACGTGTTCTTCGAGTCCGCTCTCAGTATTTAACATCTTTAATCCTGTAACGGTAATTTCATCTTGCATCTTTGTGTCTTTAAATTCAAAGGCAGTTACCCGCCGGTTCATTACGAATTTGCACCCTGCACCTTCAAGGTATTTGATCAATGGAAGCATGATACTTTCAAACTGGTTGTACCGTGTCCGGTTGACCCCGACTAAGTGTTCAATTTGAGTAAATTCGTAAATCATTTGGTGCATGTAGCGCCGTAATTCCTGCGCCGATGATTGGGTCCGGAATGCAAAGGTTGTCTCCCACATGTACCAGAAGTTTGTTTGAAAAATGTGAGGATCGTCTTTAAAATATTCTGCAATTGAAACGTTATCGAGTTTCGTTTCTTCATCATCGCGCATCAAGATCAACTTGGTTAATAATAACCGATCAGTATTGTTCAGTCCTAATTTATGGCCGTCAACGATTCCTTTACCGCCTTGAAGAAGCCGGGCAACGTCATAGGTCCGATGTTTGGCATCAAAATCGCGGGTATCTTCAGCAGCGGTCATTCCGGGTTCGGTGACTGACGGGATTCGGTCAAGTAAGTCCATTAAATCAACATATGTCCGGTAGTTCAACATCCGACCGCCCCGTGCAATAAAGCCTTTCGTGTTCTCCATTGGATGGTTTTTATTCCAATATTCAGTGGCGGCTTCTGAGGCAGTTGAGCCGTCATTTGAACCATGTTTATCGAGTGCATAGAACGTAATGGCTTCTGGGTTCCAGTGGCCTTCTTGGATTAAGTAGACCGCTGCAGCCATATTGGCAATTCCGGCACCGATCATTATAGCTTTGTTTTTGATCATATTAATCCCTCCCAAAAATATTGTTAACGATTACATTTATATTATACTATGTTAGATCAATTTTGGTTGATTTTAAATCTTAAGACTCTTTAAAAATAATAAACGTTATCGTTTACAAAATATTGACTTATATTGTAAAATTTAAGGTAAAAAAAGTTAGGACAAAGAAGGGTAGTTAAGCATGCCAGCGAAAGTTGAAATTAGTAATGCTGAATGGGAAATTATGCGGTTGCTGTGGACACTGAAAAGTGCCACGAGCCGTCAATTGACCGAATTACTTTCTGCAAAATTTCAGTGGAAGCCAGCAACCGTTAAAACTTTGCTGCGCCGGCTTGCAGATAAAAAGATTGTCCGGATTGAAAAGAATGGACGAGCATTCACGTATTATCCGAATGTCCCTGAGCAAGAGACAATCGAACATCAACTGATGGATTCTGTGGGGAAAATCTGTCAGATGCACGTGGGTAGGACCCTTGATGAAGTGATTAAGGAGGTTCCGCTGACGCAGGATGATATTTTGCGTTTGCAGGAAACACTAAAAATGAAGTTAAGGAATGCACCAACTAAATTGGAGTGTAATTGTTTATCATGTTCCCAGTGGAAGGAATAAGTGAAAGGAAGCGAGTAGTTAGTTAACGGCAAGTTCAATGGTGCCAAGGGTTAGGGTTGGTTATCATGGATTTTGCAGTTAGGTTTATTAAGTTAAGCAAAACGTTTCATAGACTTAAGTAATTGTGTTCAATCTCGGCAGGAAGTCGATGTTTACAAAGAGTTCGGCCCCGACGTATAATAGTTACTTAAGAGAGAATAAGAATAGGTGGGAAGTGTTAAATTATGTTATCAATGCAAAAGACAATGATCGATCTGTTGCAAAAGGTTCAACTTCATAATCACTTAAACCAATACAAAGAGTTTGAAAAGTT
>DWVG01000058.1 GCA_019120355.1 Candidatus Ligilactobacillus faecavium | reverse complement strand
AGTGTCTGACTACGAATCAGAAGGTTGTAGGTTCGACTCCTACTGGGTGCATTATCGGGAAATAGCTCAGTTTGGTAGAGCACTTGGTTTGGGACCAAGGGGTCGCAGGTTCGAATCCTGTTTTCCCGATAGTAGAAGTCATCGCTGATCGGTGATGACTTTTTTACTATCAAATTAAAGATAACAATATCGGGAAGTAGCTCAGTTTGGTAGAGCACTACGTTCGGGACGTAGGGGTCGCAGGTTCAAATCCTGTTTTCCCGATAATGTGAAGAGGGTGGACTTTTAAGGTTCATCCTTTTTTTGTTATATTAAGTATTTTTTGCAATTTGTCATTGTCATCAAGTATAATAAAAGTCAATGTTAGTCAAATAATGGAGGCGATTCAATGCAAAATCGAAATATTTCAGATATTATTGAAAGCTACTTAAAAGAAATCCTTGCAGATTCAAAGCAAATTGAGATTAAGCGGTCTGAAATTGCAGAACAATTTGATGTTGTTCCCTCACAGATTAATTATGTGATTAAAACCCGATTTAATATCCAAAATGGATACCTTGTTGAAAGCAAACGAGGTGGGGGTGGGTATATCCGAATCGCTAAAGTTAATTTGATCAATAATGTAAATGTAATTGATGACTTGATCGATTACATTGGCGAGGACATTAATGCCCGTAAAGGCCTTCAAATCATTCAAAGTTTATATGAAGATAAAGTCTTGACTAAAAAAGAAGCAAATTTAATTTTGGCTGCAATCGACAGTAATACGCTTTCGTTTGCAGATAAAAAAATTGAAGATCAGGTTCGGGCACGGGTCTTGATCAGTATATTAAATCGATTAAGGTGTAAAGAATAGGAGGAGCTGATATAAATGGAAAACTACGACTTTACCGCAGCATCACAACGAGCATTGAAATACATCAGCTCATTAAACATTGGTGATCAAAAACGGCAATTAGGAACAGCTGATCTTCTTTGGGGATTAGCCAATTCAACTCCAAGTATTGCAGCCGTTGTTCTGTCTTCAGAAGGTTTATTGCCCAATGAGATCTTAAATGAGATGGAACGCATTGGTGATCACGAGAATGGTGGGAACATTGAAACTAAAGGCGGTTATACTCCAGGATTAAAGGCAACTTTTAAACTGGCAAAAAGAATTGCAGGATTGTTAAAATCTGATGAAATTGGGACCGAACATTTATTATTAGCACTTCTGGCAGCGCCGGATTCCCTTGCCGTTCGGATTTTGAAAAACTTGGATATTGACGTTGCAAATGTAAAACGAACAACGTTGCTCCAGTTAGGATTTGCTCCGTCAGAATTGAGTCGAATCCGTAAAGAAGCAGAAAATCCGCGAAAGCAAAAATCATTGATCGAAGAGCTTGGACGAGACCTTACTAAAATGGCCCGGAACGGTGAGATCGATCCGATTTCAGGACGGGAAAAAGAAATTAATCGCGTAATTGAAATTTTAATGCGGCGGTCGAAAAACAATCCGGTCTTACTAGGAGAACCAGGTGTTGGGAAAACTGCGATTGCAGAAGGGCTTGCCCAACGAATTGCCGATGGTGAAGTTCCAACTGAATTAGCTGATAAGCGGATCGTTTCCCTTGATATGGGAACCTTAGTTGCAGGAACCAAATACCGGGGTGAATTTGAAGATCGCGTAAAGAAGATTCTTCATGAAATCAAAGATGCTGGCGACATTATTTTATTTGTCGATGAGATGCATACAATGGTTGGAGCAGGAGGCGCTGAAGGAGCTATTGACGCTTCGAACATTATGAAACCAGCGCTTGCACGGGGCGAAATCCAATTATTGGGGGCAACGACCCTTGACGAATACCACAAATATATTGAAAAGGATGCTGCATTGGAACGGCGGTTTGCAACGGTTAAAGTTGAAGAACCTTCAAAGGATGAAGCCTTTGAAATTATTTCAAATTTACGGGCCGAATACGAAGAGTTCCATCATGTGTTGATTTCAGACGAAGTTATTCAGGCAGCAATCAACTTAAGCAAACGTTATATTCCAGATCGGTTCTTACCCGATAAAGCAATTGATGTTCTTGACGAGGCTGCTGTTCGGGCTCATCTGCGAGATAATCAAAATAATGAAAGTCAAATTGGCCAGTTGCGGCTTCAGCAAAAGAAGTTAAAACAAAAAATTGATTTTGACTTAGCGACCCGTCATATGGATGATTTAGTGTCAGCCCAAAAGGAATATGAACACAACCAAAAGCAACTTAAGCAATATGAAGAACAAGTAAACGATGAAGATCGGCAAAAGGTTAAGGTTATCCCTGAAGATGTTGCAACGATCATTTCTGAATGGACAAACGTTCCGGTTACACAAATTTCAAAGACCGAAAGTGAACGCTTGTTAAATCTCGAAAAGACATTGCATCAACGGGTAATCGGTCAAAATGAAGCAATCAGTTCAATTGCAAAGGCAATTCGCCGGTCACGCAGTGGATTAGCGGATCCGCATCGTCCAATTGGATCATTTATGTTTTTGGGACCAACGGGGGTTGGAAAGACCGAATTAGCAAAGGCCCTCGCAGCTTCAGTCTTTGGTTCAGAAGATTCAATGATTCGAATCGACATGAGCGAATACATGGAAAAATTTGCATCGAGTCGGTTAGTTGGTGCTCCTCCGGGATATGTTGGTCATGATGAAGGCGGTCAGTTGACCGATAAGGTACGGGAAAATCCTTATTCAGTTGTTTTGCTTGATGAAGTTGAAAAAGCTCATCCGGACATCTTTAATTTGCTTTTGCAGGTCTTAGATGATGGCTTTTTGACGGATTCAAAAGGCCGGAAAATCGATTTCCGCAATACGATCATCATTATGACGTCGAACTTAGGAGCAACGGATCTGCGTGATGAAAAAGAAGTTGGGTTCGGAGCAGCTACTCCCGAAAACGAATACCGGGCAATGTCGCAAAAGATTCATCAACGGTTAAAGCGGACGTTCCGCCCAGAATTTTTAAACCGGATCGATGATATTTTAGTCTTCCATTCACTTTCGAAAGATGAGTTGCATCAAATTGTAAAATTGATGGCGCAAAAAGTAATTAAGCGAGTTGCAGCTCAAGGAGTTAACTTAAAGATTACTCCCGCTGCGATCGATACGATTGCGAAGAAAGGCTACAACCCTGAATATGGGGCACGACCATTGCGGCGAGCACTTCAAACTGAAGTTGAAGATCGATTAAGTGAAGCATTGCTTTTAGGCGAACTGGACTCGGCTTCACAAGTAATGATTGGATCGCAAAAGGGAAAGATTACATTAAAGGTAAAAAAATAAAGCGGTAATTTTACCGCTTTATTTTTTTGATCAATTTTTTATGACTTGGAAGAAAGAAATCCAAAATGGGGAGTGCTAAATAAGCATAAATCGTTAATTTTGGATTTAAGAGTGCTAAAGCAATCAAGCTTCCGTTTAAGATGAATAGCAAAATCGTTCGCAATCGCATTTGCCGGTCGGTATGGTCTTCAATAATTGCTGCCCGTTCGGCGGGTAAAGCAGAGGAAATATGAATTGAAAAAACGATATGGCGCAACCAAGTTCGAACGAGTTGGGCAATTAAGTAAACAATTCCGTAATTTGCAACAGCCAAAGCGCTTGGCTTTTCGATGATCCATGAAGTAAGAACAGGCAGCAAGGTTAAGTCTGCCAGATACATCAGGTCAACGATAATCACTCGTTTGGGAGCCTGCTTAATGTTACTTAACAGTAAGGTCAAGTGGTACCAGAAATTTCCAATAACAAAAAAGCTGATCAAAAAGATCGAAATCGATTTGGTAAATGCGGGATATGCAGCCTGCGAATGCGGGGCTGGAATTTCTAACGCAAGAATTGTAATGATGATTGCAAATACCCCATCATTAAAGGCTTTAAGATGTTCCATCATCTTTTCGTGAGTTTGATTTTGAAGATGATCGATGTATGAGTGGACTTTCGCTTGATCGATTGTCTTTTTTTCCATGTTGTTCTCTCCCAAACTTAAATAATACTGTTTATTATATAACGCAAATGGCTGATTTTTAAAGGGGTAAAGGTTGACGGGCAGGTGAAATGTTAGTATACTATTAAAGTATAATTGTAGATCGAAGGTCCAGTGTGATATATTGTCCATACTGGTAGGTGAAACAAAAATAGTGTAGTTTGAAGTTTTCAACGAATCTGTTTTTGGTTTTTTTTTGCCAAAAAAACAGAAAAAGAGCATTATTTTTGAATTTGTAAACAAATTGTAATATTAACGATTTACAAAATTTTTGGAGAGGTGAACAACTTGGCAGGACACTTAGTAAAATACGGTAAGCATCGTGTACGCAGAAGTTATTCTCGAATCAAAGAAGTGCTTGATTTACCAAACTTGATCGAGATTCAAACAGATTCCTACAACTGGTTCTTAGATGAAGGTCTTCGGGAAATGTTTGAAGATATTATGCCAATCGATGACTTTGCCGGTACATTATCTTTGGAATTTGTCGATTACCAATTATTAGAACCAAAGTATACCGTTGATGAAGCGCGTGAACATGATGCAAACTATTCTGCACCATTACACGTTACTTTACGGTTAACAAACCATGAAACTGGTGAAATTAAATCCCAGGACGTCTTCTTTGGCGACTTCCCATTAATGACAAAACAAGGAACTTTCATTATTAATGGGGCAGAACGGGTTATTGTTTCACAACTTGTCCGTTCACCAGGGGTATATTACTCTTCAGAATTAGATAAGAACGGCCGCAACATTTATGGAACAACGGTTATTCCTAACCGGGGTGCTTGGTTAGAATATGAAACTGACTCAAAGAATGTTGCATATGTCCGGATTGACCGGACCCGGAAGATTCCAATGACTGAATTAATTCGGGCTTTGGGATACGGATCAGATTCAGAAATCATCGAAATGATGGGTGAAACTGATTCATTAATGCTGACCCTTGAAAAGGATGTTCACAAGAACACCGAAGACTCACGGGTCGAAGAATCATTAAAGGATATTTACGAACGGTTGCGTCCAGGCGAACCAAAGACGGCTGATTCTTCAAGAAGCTTGTTGACAGCTCGTTTCTTTGATCCAAAACGTTATGATTTGGCACCAGTTGGCCGTTACAAGATCAACAAGAAGTTGAGCTTGAAGACGCGTTTGTTGAATACAACGGTTGCTGAAACATTGGCTGATCCTGATACAGGTGAAATCATTGTTAATAAAGGCGACGTAATTGATAAGAAGGTTATGGACAAACTTGCTCCATACTTAGACCGGGAAGACTTTAAGACGGTTACATACCAACCTTCAGAAGAAGGGGTCGTTCAAGATCCAATGACCCTTCAAGTAATTAAAGTTTACTCAGCTAATGACCCTGAAAAGGTTATTAACATGATTGGCAATGGCAACATTGACTTGAAGTACAAGCACATTACCCCAGCAGATATTATCGCTTCAATGAACTACTTCTTTAACTTACAAGAAGGTTTCGGTTCAACTGACGATATTGATCACTTGGGTAACCGGCGGATTCGTTCAGTTGGTGAATTGCTTCAAAATCAATTCCGGATTGGACTTGCACGGATGGAACGGGTTGTTCGTGAACGGATGTCGATCCAAGATACATCAACCGTTACGCCACAACAATTGATCAACATTCGGCCAGTTGTTGCTTCAATCAAGGAATTCTTTGGTAGTTCACAACTTTCACAATTCATGGACCAAACAAACCCATTAGGTAGTTTGGAACACAAGCGGCGGTTATCAGCTTTAGGACCTGGTGGTTTGACACGTGACCGTGCCGGATATGAAGTTCGTGATGTTCACTATACTCACTATGGCCGGATGTGCCCAATTGAAACTCCTGAAGGACCAAACATCGGGTTGATCAACAACCTTTCATCATACGCACGGGTCAATAAGTATGGTTTTATTGAAACACCATATCGGCGCGTTTCATGGGAAACACACAAGGTTACAGACAAGATTGATTACTTGGCTGCCGATGAAGAAGATAACTACGTTGTAGCACAAGCTAACTCACCATTAAATGATGATGGCTCATTTGTAGATGACGTTGTTATGGCACGGCACAAAGATGACAACATTGAAGTTTCAATCGATAAGGTTGACTACATGGATGTTTCACCTAAGCAAGTTGTTGCGGTTGCGACAGCATGTATTCCATTCTTGGAAAACGATGACTCAAACCGGGCCTTGATGGGGGCTAACATGCAACGGCAAGCTGTTCCGTTGATTCAACCACACGCTCCATTAGTTGGAACCGGGATCGAATACAAGGCTGCTCACGACTCAGGTGACGCTTTGATTTGTGAACATGATGGGGTTGTTGAATACGTTGATGCTTGTGAAGTTCGCGTTCGGCGTGAAGACGGAACGCTTGATACTTATAAGTTGATGAAGTTCCACCGTTCAAATAGTGGAAAGAACTACAACCAAACACCAATCGTCCGTGTTGGCGAACACGTTAAGGCTGACGAAGTATTGGCTGACGGTCCTGCAATGGAACAAGGTGAATTAGCCTTAGGTCAAAACCCATTGATTGCCTTCATGACATGGGACGGTTACAACTTCGAAGATGCGATTGCCATCAACGAACGGTTAGTTAAGGAAGATGTTTATACTTCAATTCACATTGAAGCTCATGAATCAGAAGCGCGGGATACGAAACTTGGACCGGAAGAAATCACCCGTGAAATTCCAAACGTCGGCGAAGACGCTTTGAAAGACTTGGATGAATTCGGAATCGTTCGGGTTGGTGCCGAAGTTCATGACGGTGATATCTTGGTTGGTAAGGTAACGCCAAAGGGAGTTACTGAATTATCAGCCGAAGAACGGTTATTACACGCAATCTTTGGCGAAAAAGCACGTGAAGTTCGGGATACCTCACTTCGGGTTCCTCACGGCGGTGGCGGAATCGTTCGTGAAGTTAAGGTTTACACCCGTGAAGCTGGCGATGAATTAGCACCTGGAGTTAACCAAATGGTTCGGGTATTCATTGCTCAAAAGCGGAAATTACAAGTTGGGGATAAGATGGCTGGTCGTCACGGTAATAAAGGGACGGTTTCAGTTGTTATTCCAGAAGAAGATATGCCATTCATGCCTGATGGAACTCCAATTGACATTATGTTGTCACCAATGGGTGTGCCATCACGGATGAACATCGGACAGGTTCTTGACTTGCACTTGGGAATGGCTGCACGGAAGTTAGGAATTCATGTTGCAACGCCTGTTTTCGATGGTGCGCGTGATGAAGATATTTGGGATGCCTTTAAGGAAGCCGGTTTACCAGGCGACGGAAAGAGTATCCTGTATGATGGCCGGACAGGTGAACCATTCGACAACCGGATTGCCGTTGGGGTCATGTACTACATGAAACTGGCACACATGGTTGACGATAAGATTCACTCACGTTCAATCGGACCTTACTCATTAGTTACCCAACAACCACTTGGTGGGAAAGCTCAATTTGGGGGCCAGCGTTTCGGTGAAATGGAAGTTTGGGCCTTGGAAGCTTACGGTGCTGCTTACACATTGCAAGAAATCTTAACATATAAGTCAGACGACGTTGTTGGTCGTGTTAAGACATATGAAGCAATTGTTAAGGGTGAACCAATCCCACAACCAGGTGTTCCAGAATCATTCCGTGTTCTTGTTAAGGAACTTCAAGCTTTAGGCCTTGATATGAAGGTTCTTGATGCAGATAAGAACGAAATTGAATTGCGTGACATTGATGACGATGACGACAGCGTAATTAATGTTGATGCGGTTGCAAAGCTTAAAGAAAAAGAAGAAAACAAACAAGCTCAAGACGTAATGAAGCAGGAAGAAGATCGGAATCCTGACGAACGGAAAGACGATAATAAGTAATTATTTGTTAGTAAAAACTGAAAGAAAAAAATGAAAGGGAGGTCGGTCCTTTGATCGATGTCAATAAATTCGATAGTATGCAAATTGGATTAGCTTCATCAGACAAGATTCGGAGCTGGTCATATGGTGAAGTTAAGAAGCCGGAAACAATCAACTATCGTACATTGAAGCCTGAAAAAGACGGTCTTTTTGATGAACGGATTTTCGGACCTACAAAAGACTGGGAATGTGCCTGCGGAAAGTACAAGCGGATTCGTTACAAAGGCGTAGTTTGCGACCGTTGTGGCGTTGAAGTTACACAAGCAAAGGTTCGGCGTGAACGGATGGGTCACATCGAATTAGCTGCTCCTGTAACTCACATATGGTACTTCAAAGGAATTCCAAGTCGGATGGGCTTAGTCTTAGACATGAGTCCACGTGCTTTGGAAGAAATCATCTACTTTGCATCATATGTTGTTACTGACCCAGGTGAAACTCCACTTGAAAAGAAGCAACTTTTGACCGAAGCAGAGTACCGTGAAAAAGTAGACGAATACGGAAAAGACGCATTCAAGGCCGGAATGGGTGCTGAAGCTATCCGGACCTTATTGCGGGATGTTGATCTTCAAAAAGAATGCGACGAATTAAAGGAAGAATTGCGTGACGCAACTGGCCAAAAGCGGACCCGTGCTGTTCGGCGGTTGGATATCTTGGAAGCATTCCTTGACTCAGGAAATGAGCCTGAATGGATGGTTATGGATGCAATCCCAGTTATCCCGCCTGATTTACGGCCAATGGTTCAACTTGAAGGTGGTCGGTTTGCAACGTCTGACTTGAACGATTTGTATCGCCGGGTTATCAACCGGAATAACCGGTTAAAGCGGTTATTGGACTTAAATGCTCCTGGAATCATTGTTCAAAACGAAAAGCGGATGTTACAAGAAGCCGTTGATGCTTTGATCGATAATGGTCGGCGTGGCCGTCCAGTTACTGGACCAGGAAACCGTCCGTTGAAGTCCCTTTCACACATGTTAAAGGGTAAGCAAGGTCGGTTCCGTCAGAACTTACTTGGGAAACGGGTTGACTATTCTGGTCGTTCAGTTATTGATGTTGGGCCAAAATTGAAGTTGACTCAAATGGGTATTCCGCACGAAATGGCTTTGGAATTGTTCAAACCATTTATGATGCGTGAACTTGTTAAACGTGATATGGCATCAAATATCAAGAACGCTAAGCGGAAGATCGACCGCCGCGATGAAGATATTTGGGATGTCTTAGATGACGTTATTAAGGGCCACCCAGTATTGCTTAACCGGGCCCCTACACTTCACCGTTTAGGGATTCAAGCCTTCGAACCAGTTTTGGTTGACGGAAAAGCAATGCGGTTACACCCATTAGCATGTGAAGCTTATAACGCCGATTTTGATGGGGACCAGATGGCGATCCACGTTCCATTATCTGATGAAGCCCAAGCTGAAGCACGGTTGCTGATGCTTGCTGCTCACCACATTTTGGCACCAAAAGATGGAAAGCCGATCATCTCACCATCACAGGATATGACTATCGGGAACTACTACATTACCCTTGAAGAAAAAGATCGTGAAGGCGAAGGCATGATCTTTAAGGATGTTAACGAAGCGCGGACAGCATACCAAAACAACTATGTTCACTTGCATACACGGATTGGTTTGCAAACATCATCATTAGCTGCAAAGGGTAAGCCATTTACTGATTGGCAAAAGGAACGGATTTTGGTAACGACTGTCGGAAAGGCAATCTTTAACGAAATCTTGCCAGATGACTTTGTATACTTGAATGAACCAACACAAGAAAACTTACAAGGTCATATTCCAGACAAGTATTTCTTGGAACCAGGTGAAGATATTCACGAATTCTTGAAGAAACAAGATTTGATCGGACCGTTCAAGTCAGGTTTCTTATCAGATATCATTGCCCAAGTTTACAAGGAATACAAAGTAACAGCAGCCTCAGAATTGCTTGACCGGATGAAGGATCTTGGCTACTTCGAATCAACGAAGTCAGGATTAACGGTTGGGATTGCTGACGTTACTGTTTTGAAAGAAAAGCCAGAAATTATTGCTGAAGCACGGAAGAACGTTGAAGTTGTTAAGAAACAATTCCGGCGTGGTTTGATCACTGAAGATGAACGTTATAACCGGGTCATTGCAATTTGGAATAAGGCTAAGGATGACATCCAAATGAAGTTGGTTGAAAACATGGATCCATCAAACCCAATCCAAATGATGAGTGATTCAGGTGCGCGTGGTAACATTTCAAACTTTACGCAGTTATCAGGGATGCGTGGTTTGATGGCTGCTCCAAACGGTAAGACCATGGAATTGCCAGTTATCTCAAACTTCCGTGAAGGGCTTTCTGTTTTGGAAATGTTCATTTCTTCACACGGTGCTCGTAAAGGAATGACAGATACGGCTTTGAAGACTGCGAACTCAGGATACTTGACCCGGCGTTTGGTTGACGTTGCCCAAGATGTCATTGTTCGTGAAGAAGATTGTGGCACTGACCGTGGATTAGACGTTTACGCTATCAAGGAAGGTAACGAAATGATTGAACCATTGTACGACCGGATCTTAGGTCGGTACACAATGAAGACGGTCAAGAACCCTGAAACTGGTGAAGTAATTGTTCCAGCAAACACATTGGTTGATGAAGAAATGGCTCAAAAGGTCGTTGATGCAGGTGTTGAAAAGGTAACGATCCGGTCAGCATTTACATGCAACACTCGTCACGGGGTATGTGTTCGCTGCTATGGCCGGAACTTGGCAACCGGTGATGAGGTTGAAGTTGGGGAAGCAGTCGGAACGGTTGCTGCTCAATCAATCGGTGAACCAGGTACGCAATTGACAATGCGGAACTTCCACCAAGGTGGGGTTGCTGGCGACGGTGATATTACTCAAGGGCTTCCTCGTGTTCAAGAATTGTTTGAAGCACGGAATCCTAAAGGACGCGCAATCATCAGTGAAGTTACTGGGATTGTTGATACGGTTGAAGAAAACCCAGCTGAAAGAACGAAGGTTGTTACGGTTGCGGGTGAAACTGATACCCGGACATATGATTTGCCATTTACTTCAGTATTGAAGGTTAAGGAAGGCGACTCAGTCCACCGTGGTGATCCGTTGACAGTTGGTTCAATCGATCCAAAGGAATTGATCAAGGTTCGCGACGTCTTATCAACTGAAAACTACATCTTACACGAAATCCAAAAGGTTTACCGGATGCAAGGGGTAGATATTTCAGATAAGCACGTTGAAATCATGACCCGGCAAATGCTTCAAAAAGTTCGCATCATGGATCCTGGTGACACATCAATGCTTCCAGGAACATTAATGGATACAAGCGAATTTATGGATCGCAACGTTGAAACCCTTGTAAAGGGTGGAATTCCTGCAACATCACGGCCAGTTCTTCTCGGAATCACAAAGGCTGCTTTGGAAACAAACAGTTTCTTATCAGCTGCATCATTCCAAGAAACAACTCGGGTATTGACGGACGCAGCAATTCGCGGCAAGAACGACCCATTAATCGGTTTGAAAGAAAATGTTATTATTGGGAAGACAATTCCAGCTGGTACCGGAATGAAGAAGTACCACGATATTCAGCCTGAAGAAACTGGACTTGCAACCGACAATGTCTACTCAATTTCAGATGTTGCTAAGCAAATCGGGGTTGAAGAAAGTACAAAGTTGCCAGACCAAAAATAATGAATAATTTAAAATGGTAATCTCGTTGGAGATTACCATTTTTTTATTTAGTAAGACTGATCAGGTTGTTAAATGCAAAAGTAAAGTTACAATGATTCCAATTAAAAGCCATGGAATAAAAGGAAGCGTGGTTTGATTTGAAAACTTCAATGTAATGAAGGCACCGCAAGAAGCAATTAAAATGATCACCGCAAGGGTAATTGGTGGAAATAAAATTCCAAATAAACTTATCAGACAGGTATCAGCCCATCCAAAGTAATTGTTAAGCGATAAAATTGCGAGACTTCCACTGATGATGATCCAGAACTCGATTTGAATTAACGGAATATTGAAAATTCGATTGCCAAAGATTAAGAGAACACTGCATGTACCACCAAGCAAAAGTTTAAGCGAGACCGTCTGGGTGAAGAAATCTTCAAGTGCTAAAATTAAAAGCCAAGTTAATAAGAAACCAAATTGAATTGCAGCTAAGCCGGAAAAGGTTGAAAATAAGTAAATGAAGAATCCCCCGCCGAGAAATTCACCGATGGGGTAAGCAACCGTGATTGGGAAATGGCAATTAACACACTTTCCGCCCTGAAGTAGATATCCAAAAATTGGAATCAACTGCCACCATTTAAGTCGCTGATGGCAATGATCACAAATCGACCAGCTGCAGTTTTGAATTTGCTCAACATACCGCCGTGCTTGGCACATTCCAAATGAAACACATGCGGTTCCGAGAATAAAAAAGATAATTAACATAAAGTCCCTCCTAAAGATAATTACGAAATTTAAAATTATTTTTGAAATTGAATTGACATCAAAAATGCTCTGTGATAAATTAAAAAAGGTGCTTTATGAGAACTGTTTAGCACAGTAATATCTCACACCAAGTTTTTTTATAATTAAAAAAGAAACTCCTGGGTGTGTGTACTAGAAAAATGACAATTAAGGAAGGAGGAAGCTTTAGATGCCTACAATTAACCAATTAGTTCGTAAAGGTCGTAAGTCTAAAGGTTCAAAATCTAATTCCCCAGCTTTAAACTTTGGGTACAACAGTTACAAAAAAGTTCAAACAAACACTCCAGCTCCACAAAAGCGTGGGGTTGCAACTCGTGTTGGTACAATGACACCAAAGAAGCCTAACTCAGCTTTGCGGAAGTACGCTCGTGTACGTTTGTCAAACTTGATCGAAGTTACAGCTTACATTCCAGGTATTGGTCATAACTTGCAAGAACACAGTGTTGTTTTAATTCGTGGTGGCCGTGTAAAAGACTTGCCTGGTGTTCGTTACCATGTTATTCGTGGTGCTTTGGATACAGCTGGTGTTGAAGGCCGGATGCAAAGCCGTTCAAAATATGGTGCAAAGAAGCCTAAGAAGAAATAATCAATACTTATTTTAGGAGGTAGAGCATATGCCTAGAAAAGGTCCTGCAGCAAAACGCGAAGTACCTGAAGATCCAATTTATCATTCACAATTGGTTACAAGTTTAATTAACCACCTTATGTTAGATGGTAAGCGTGGTACAGCTTCAAAGATTTTATACGAAGCATTTGATATGATCAAAGAAAAGACTGGCAAGGATCCATTGGAAGTCTTTGAACAAGCAATGGAAAACGTTATGCCTGTTTTGGAAGTTAAGGCCCGCCGGATTGGTGGTTCTAACTACCAAGTTCCGATCGAAGTACGTCCAGACCGTCGTCGTACATTAGGTTTACGTTGGATCGTAAACTACGCTCGTCTTCGTGGTGAACACACAATGTCTGAACGTTTAGCAAAAGAAATTATGGATGCAGCTAACAATACTGGTGCTTCTGTTAAGAAACGTGAAGATACACACAAGATGGCTGATGCAAACCGTGCATTCGCACACTATCGTTGGTAATATTTTGTGGAATGGCTGTTATAGATTCTTTTATCCTATAATAGTCATTTTTTTGAAAATTCGATTGATTTAATAATTGGAAGGAGATAATAATTCCATGGCTAATAAACGTGAATTCCCTTTGGAAAAAACACGTAATATCGGGATCGTAGCTCACATCGATGCTGGTAAAACAACTACAACAGAACGTATTCTTTACTATACAGGTAAAATTCACAAAATTGGTGAAACACACGATGGTGCTTCACAAATGGACTGGATGGAACAAGAACAAGAACGTGGGATCACAATCACATCAGCTGCTACAACAGCTCAATGGAAAGATCACCGAATTAACATTATTGATACCCCAGGGCACGTTGACTTCACAATCGAAGTTGAACGTTCACTTCGTGTTTTAGATGGGGCCGTTGTTGTTTTGGATGCCCAATCAGGGGTAGAACCACAAACTGAAAACGTATGGCGTCAAGCAAGTACATACGGGGTTCCACGGATCGTCTTTGTTAACAAGATGGATAAGATCGGTGCTAACTTTGATTACTCAGTTGATACGATCCGGGATCGTCTTCAAGCAAACCCATTGCCAGTTCAAATGCCAATCGGTGCTGAAGATGAATTCGAAGGGGTTATCGACTTAATCGAAATGAAGGCTGACCTTTATGACGAAGATAAGTTAGGTTCAAAGTGGGATACAGTTGATATTCCAGAAGAATACCGTGAAGAAGCTGAAAAGCGTCGTGAAGAAATGATTGAACAAATCGCCGATGTTGACGATGAAATCATGGAAAAATACCTTGGCGGTGAAGAAATTTCAAACGATGAACTTCGGGCAGCAATTCGTCGCGGAACATTAACATTAGACCTCTTCCCAGTATTTGCTGGTTCAGCATTCAAGAACAAAGGTGTTCAAATGATGCTTGATGGGGTTAACGACTACTTGCCATCACCATTAGATGTTAAGCCATATACAGCTACAGATCCTGACACAGGTGAAGAAGTTGACTTAATTGCTGATGACTCAAAGCCATTTGCCGGTTTAGCATTTAAGATCGCAACAGACCCATTCGTTGGTCGTTTAACATACTTACGGGTTTACACAGGTACTTTGGAAGCTGGTTCATACGTATTGAACGCTACAAAGGGCAAGCGTGAACGTGTTGGTCGTTTGTTGCAAATGCACTCAAACCACCGGAAAGAAATCCCAGAGGTATTCTCAGGTGATATTGCAGCCGCAATCGGTTTGAAGGATACAACAACTGGGGATTCATTAACAGACCCAGATCACCCATTGATTCTTGAATCAATGGAATTCCCAGATCCAGTTATCCAAGTTTCAGTTGAACCGAAGTCAAAAGCTGACCAAGATAAGATGGATGTTGCTTTACAAAAGCTTGCTGAAGAAGACCCATCATTCAAGGCTGAAACAAATCAAGAAACTGGTGAAACATTGATCGCCGGGATGGGTGAATTGCACTTGGATATCATTGTTGACCGGATGAAGCGTGAATTCCACGTTGAAGCTAAAGTTGGTGAACCACAAGTTGCTTATCGTGAAACATTTACAAAGCAAGTATCTGCTCAAGGTAAATTCGTTCGTCAATCAGGTGGTAAAGGTCAATATGGTGATGTTTGGATCGAATTCACACCAAACGAAGAAGGTAAAGGCTTCGAATTCGAAGATGCTATCGTTGGTGGGGTTGTTCCTCGTGAATACATTCCTTCAGTTGAACAAGGTTTGAAGGAAGCCATGCAAAACGGTGTCTTGGCTGGTTATCCATTGATCGACGTTAAGGCTAAGTTATATGATGGTAGTTACCACGAAGTCGACTCAAGTGAAGCAGCCTTCAAAGTTGCTGCATCATTAGCTTTGAAGAATGCTGCAGCTAAAGCTGGCGCAGTTATCCTTGAACCAATCATGAAAGTTGAAATCGTATGTCCTGAAGACAACTTAGGTGATGTTATGGGACACGTTACAGCTCGTCGTGGTCGGGTTGACGGAATGGAAGCCCGTGGCGGTTCACAAGTTGTTAATGCTTATGTACCATTGGCTGAAATGTTTGGTTACGCAACAACATTGCGTTCAGCAACTCAAGGTCGTGGGACATTCACAATGACAATGGATCACTACGAACCAGTTCCGAAGTCAATTCAAGAAGAAATTATTAAGAAGAACGGCGGTAACGCTGGTTAATAATTAAATGATAAAAAGTCATGCGAGAGCATGGCTTTTTATTTTTGCCTTATAATGGGTAAAATAATTCTTATAGTAGGCTTGAAATCAGAAAAGTCCTTGCTTTTTCGTATTTATTGTAATAAACTATTAAAGTACTTGCGATTTCGTAAGTATTTTGTTCTGTGTTTATAAATAAGCTAAGATGTGAAAGGTTGCGACACACCCGGCCGCTTTGCCACGAGTGAATCGGTAATTTTCACGGAGCTAGTCTTATTTTAAAAATAGACGAAGGAGGGAACATCATGGCAAAACAAAAAATTCGTATTCGTTTAAAAGCATACGAACATCGTATTTTAGATCAATCTGCTGATAAGATTGTTGAAACAGCAAAGAGAACAGGTGCTCAAATTTCAGGCCCAATTCCTTTGCCAACAGAACGGACATTATATACAGTTATCCGTTCACCACACAAAGATAAGGATTCTCGTGAACAATTCGAAATGCGCACACACAAGCGTTTAATCGACATTGTAAATCCTACACCAAAGACAGTTGATTCATTGATGAAACTTGATTTACCATCAGGTGTAGATATCGAAATCAAATTATAATTCTAAATTAATTAAATTGGAGGTGTACTCATGACCACAAAAGGAATCTTAGGAAAAAAGGTAGGTATGACACAAGTCTTTACTGAAGATGGTGAGTTAGTACCTGTAACAGTTGTTGAAGTTGGCTCAAACGTTGTTATGCAAGTTAAGACAATGGAAAATGACGGTTACGAAGCTATTCAATTAGGTTTTGATGACCAACGTGAAGTTAAGACTAACAAACCTGCTAAAGGTCATGCAGCAAAAGCTAAAACTGCTCCTAAGCGCTTCGTTCGTGAAATTCGCGGTGTAGAGCTTGGAGAATATAACGTTGGTGACGAAATCAAAGCTGATATTTTCGAAGCTGGCGAATTTGTAGATGTAACAGGTACTTCAAAGGGACACGGTTTCCAAGGTAACATCAAGCGTTGGGGCCAAAGTCGTGGACCAATGGCACACGGTTCTCGTTATCACCGTCGTCCAGGTTCAATGGGTTCAATCATTAACCGTGTATTCCCTGGCAAGGTATTACCTGGTCGCATGGGTGGCAAACGAGTTACAATCCAAAACTTGGAAATCGTTAAGGCTGATACAGAAAATGGCGTACTTTTAATCAAGGGTAACATTCCAGGCGCAAACAAGTCATTTGTTACTATTAAAAGTACAGTGAAATAATTAGATGAAGGGAGGAAACTTACATGCCAAAGGTTACATTATTCAACCAAGACGGTAGCAAAAACGGTGAAGTTTCATTAAACGACACAGTTTTTGGTATCGAACCAAACGACAGCGTAATTTTTGATGCAGTATTGATGCAACGTGCTTCAATGCGTCAAGGGACACACGCTGTAAAGAACAGAAGTGCCGTACGTGGCGGTGGTAAGAAGCCATGGCGTCAAAAGGGTACAGGTCGTGCTCGTCAAGGTTCAATCCGTTCACCACAATGGGTAGGCGGTGGTACCGTATTCGGACCAACACCTCGTTCATATGCTTACAAGCTTCCACGCAAAGTTCGTCGCTTAGCTATTAAGTCAGTACTTTCACAAAAAGTATTAGATGAAGGCTTAGTTGTTGTTAACGAATTAAAATTCGAACAACCAAGAACAAAAGCATTTGCAGAAGTTTTAAGCAACTTAGATGTTAATTCAAAGGTATTAGTAGTTCTTGAAGATGACAATGCAAACGCTGCTTTAGCTGCTCGGAACTTAAAGAATGTTACTGTTATCCCAGCTAAAGGTTTGAACGTCTTAGATGTTATCAACAACGATAAGATGGTCATCACTAAAGGAGCTCTTTCTCAAGTAGAGGAGGTTCTTGCATAATGGAATCACGCAATGTAATTTTACGTCCAGTTATCACAGAAGCTTCAATGGCTAATATGGACGATAAACGCTATACATTTGATGTTGATACACGTGCTACAAAGACACAAGTCAAGAGTGCGGTTGAAGACATCTTTGATGTTAAGGTTGCTAAGGTTAACATTATGAATGTTAAGGGTAAAAAGAAGCGCATGGGTCGTTATGAAGGCTACACAAAGAAGCGCCGGAAAGCAATCGTTACATTAACATCAGACTCAAAAGAAATTAAATTATTCGATGAAGAATAATAATATTAAGTAATAGGAGGAAAACACAGTGGGGATCAAGAAATATAAACCAACTTCTAACGGTCGCCGGAATATGACTGGTTCGGACTTTGTTGAAATTACAAAGACAACACCAGAAAAGTCATTACTTGTTTCAAAGAGCAAGACAGCTGGCCGGAACTCATATGGTCACATTACAGTTCGTCACCGTGGTGGCGGTCACAAACGCAAGTACCGTGTGATTGATTTCAAGCGGAACAAAGATAATGTTCCTGCAACAGTAAAAGCAATTGAATATGATCCAAACCGTTCAGCAAACATTGCTTTGTTAGTTTATGCTGATGGTACAAAATCATATATCCTTGCTCCTAAAGGTCTTGAAGTAGGCCAAAAGGTTCAATCAGGTAAGGATGCAGATATTAAGGTTGGTAACGCACTTCCATTGGAAAACATTCCTGTTGGTACAGTTATCCACAATATCGAATTAAAGCCAGGTAAGGGTGGACAATTAGTTCGTTCAGCTGGTACATCAGCACAATTACTTGGTAAGGAAGGCAAGTATGCCATTGTTCGTTTGACATCCGGCGAAACACGGATGATCTTAATTTCATGCCGGGCAACAATTGGTGCCGTAGGTAACGAACAACACGAATTGATCAATATTGGTAAAGCCGGACGTTCACGTTGGATGGGCAAGCGGCCACAATCACGTGGTTCTGTAATGAACCCTAACGATCACCCTCATGGTGGTGGTGAAGGTAAGGCTCCAGTTGGTCGTCCATCACCATTATCACCATGGGGTAAGAAGACAACTGGTCTTAAGACTCGTTCAAAGAAGGCAAAATCAAACAAATTTATCGTTCGTTCACGTCATAAGAAATAATTGCCTATAAGGTGATTATCCGAAAGGAGGACAAACATTGAGTCGGAGTTTGAAAAAAGGACCTTTCGTCGATGAACATTTGATGAAAAAGGTTGAAGCACAAGCTGATCAAGATAAAAAATCAGTAATTAAGACATGGTCACGCCGTTCAACAATCTTCCCTAGCTTTATCGGCTACACGATTGCTGTATATGATGGCCGCAAGCACGTGCCAGTTTATATTCAAGAAGACATGGTTGGACACAAATTAGGTGAATTTGTTCCAACACGGACATTCCATGGTCACGGCGGAGACGACAAGAAGACAGGCGTAAGATAATAAGGGAGGATAAAGCATGGCTGAACAAGTTACATCAGCAAAGGCAACCGCTCGTATGGTCCGTATCCCTGCACGTAAAGCACGTCTTGTGATCGACCTTATCCGTGGCAAAAAAGTTGCTGACGCATTAGGCATCTTGAAATTTACACCAAGAAAAGGTGCTTACTTAATTGAAAAAGTTCTTAATTCTGCAATTGCAAATGCAGAAAACAATTTTGATTTAGATGTTGAAGATTTATATGTAAGCGAAGCTTATGTTAACGAAGGACCAACTTTGAAACGGTTCCGTCCTCGTGCTAAAGGTTCTGCTTCTCCAATCAACAAACGTACAAGCCACATTACAATTGTGGTATCTGCTAAATAAGGAGGGATAACGCGTGGGTCAAAAAGTTAATCCAACCGGATTACGTGTCGGTATCATTCGTGACTGGGATGCAAAATGGTACGCTGAAAAAGATTTTGCAACAGATTTACACGAAGACTTACGAATCCGTAAATTCATCGAAAATAAATTAGCCAACGCTTCTGTCTCAACTATTGAAATCGAACGTGCTGCAAAGCGTGTTAACATTTCAATTCATACTGCTAAACCAGGAATGGTTATCGGTAAAGGTGGATCAGAAGTTGAAAAGTTACGTCAAGAATTAAACAAGTTAACTGGTAAACGCGTACACATTAACATTGTTGAAATTAAGAAACCAGACTTAGATGCTAAGTTAGTTGGCGAAAACATTGCACAACAATTGGAAAACCGGATTGCATTCCGGCGTGCAATGAAGCAAGCAATGCAACGTACAATGCGTGCAGGTGCAAAGGGTATCAAAGTTCAAGTTGCAGGTCGTTTAAACGGGGCAGATATGTCACGGGTTGAACACTTCTCAGACGGGACAGTTCCTTTGCATACATTACGCGCTGACATTGACTATGCATGGGTAGAAGCTTCTACAACATATGGTCAATTAGGTGTTAAGGTATGGATCTACCGTGGTGAAGTATTACCAACAAAGAAAAACAACAGTAAAGGAGGGAAATAATCTATGTTAGTACCAAAACGTGTAAAGCACCGTCGTGAATTCCGTGGTCACATGCGTGGCGAAGCTAAGGGTGGCAAGACAGTTACATTTGGTGAATTTGGTTTACAAGCAACTGAATCACACTGGATCACAAACCGTCAAATCGAAGCTGCTCGTATTGCGATGACTCGTTATATGAAGCGTGGCGGAAAAGTTTGGATTAAGATTTTCCCTCACAAATCATATACTGCTAAAGCTATTGGTGTTCGTATGGGTTCTGGGAAAGGTACACCAGAAGGCTGGGTAGCTCCAGTAAAGCGCGGCAAGGTCATGTTTGAAATTGCCGGCGTTCCTGAAGAAGTTGCTCGTGAAGCTTTCCGTTTAGCTTCCCACAAGCTCCCAGTGAAGACTAAGTTTGTAAAACGTGAGGAAGTAGGTGGCGAATCAAATGAAGGCTAAAGAAATTAATGAATTAACCACTGCTGAAATGCTTGAAAAAGAAAAGCAATATAAAGAAGAATTATTTAACTTACGCTTCCAATTAGCTACCGGTCAATTGGAAAACACTGCTCGGTTAAAAGCAGTTCGTAAGAACATTGCACGTATTAAAACTGCATTACGTCAAGCAGAATTAAACAAATAAGAATACGAAAAGGAGGCTAATTTCGCATGAGTGAAACTCGTAATCACCGTAAAGTTTATCAAGGACGCGTTGTCTCAGATAAAATGGATAAAACAATCACGGTTGCTGTTGAAACTTATGTTAACCACAAGGTTTACGGTAAGCGTGTTAAATACACAAAGAAATTCAAAGCTCACGACGAAAACAACGAAGCAAAAGTTGGCGATATCGTAAAGATTATGGAAACACGTCCATTGTCAGCTACAAAACGTTTCCGTTTATTAGAAATTGTTGAAAAAGCAGTTATTCTTTAATGAATAACCCAAAGAACTAATTCGTATTCTACTAATTATCTAATAGCGAAAGGAGGACACTTACTGTGATCCAACAAGAAAGTCGTTTAAAAGTCGCTGATAACTCAGGAGCACGTGAACTCTTAGTAATCAAGATCTTAGGTGGTTCTCGTGTTAAGACTGCTAACATCGGTGACATCATTGTTGCTACTGTTAAACAAGCAACACCAGGTGGCGTTGTCAAAAAAGGCGATGTTGTAAAAGCTGTTGTTGTTCGTACAAAGTCTGGCGTACACCGTGCTGATGGCTCATACATCAAATTTGATGAAAATGCTGCAGTAATCATTAGTGATGATAAGTCACCTAAAGGTACACGTATTTTCGGACCAATCGCCCGTGAATTACGTGATGGAAACTTCATGAAGATCGTTTCCTTAGCACCTGAAGTATTATAATGAACCATTAGTTGATAAGGAGGTGCACAAGCAATATGTTCATCAAAAAGAATGATAAAGTTAAAGTAATCGCCGGTAAAGATAAAGGCAAAGAAGGTACAGTTGAAAAAGTATTTCCTTCAAAAGAACGTGTAATCGTTAAAGGCGTAAACATCGTTAAGAAGCACCAAAAACCAACTAACGCAAATCCAAATGGTGGAATTGTTGAAGTTGAAGCACCGATTCATGTTTCTAACGTTATGCTTATCGATCCTTCAAACAATGAACCAACACGGGTTGGCTTCAAGATTGAAGATGGCAAGAAAGTACGTGTTTCTAAAAAGACAGGTAAAACATTGTAATAAAGGAAGGAGGATACTTTCTTCATGGAAAATCGCTTAAAAGAAAAGTATGATAAAGAAATCGTTCCATCAATGATGGAAAAATTCAATTATACATCAGTAATGCAAACACCAAAGATTGATAAAATCGTTATCAACATGGGTGTTGGTGATGCTGTAAGTAACGCTAAAAACTTAGACGAAGCAGTTGAAGAATTAACTTTGATTGCTGGTCAAAAACCAGTTATCACACGTGCTAAGAAATCAATCGCTGGTTTCCGTTTACGTGAAGGTAACGCAATTGGTTGCAAAGTTACATTACGTGGTCAACGGATGTACGAATTCTTAGACAAGTTGATCTCAGTTTCATTACCACGTGTTCGTGACTTCCATGGAATCAGCAAACGTGCATTTGATGGTCGTGGGAACTACACACTTGGAATCAAGGAACAATTGATCTTCCCAGAAATTGACTTCGATAACGTTAACAAGGTTCGTGGAATGGACATTGTAATCGTAACAACTGCTAACACAGACGAAGAATCAAAAGAATTATTAACTCAATTAGGAATGCCATTCGCTAAGTAGTAAGGGGGTTTCACATTGGCTAAAAAGTCACAAATTGCAAAGAATAAACGTGCTGCTAAGTTCTCAACACAAGAATATACTCGTTGCGAACGTTGTGGTCGTCCACATTCTGTATATCGTAAATTTAAGTTATGTCGTATCTGCCTTCGTGAACTTGCTCATAAGGGTCAAATCCCTGGCATGAAAAAGGCTAGCTGGTAATCCATAATAAAGTAAGTAAGGAGGCAAAATAATATGGCAATGACTGATCCAATTGCAGACTTCTTAACACGCATTCGCAATGCTAACATGGCAAAGCACGAATCATTAGAAGTACCTGCATCAAAAATTAAGCGGAGTATTGCTGAAATTCTTAAGAACGAAGGTTTCATTCGCGATTATGAATTTATCGAAGATAACAAACAAGGCATTATCCGTGTATTCTTGAAATATGGTAAAAATGGTGAACGCGTAATCTCAGGGATTCGTCGGATCTCAAAACCTGGTTTACGTTCATACGTTAAAGCTGACGCTGTGCCAAAGGTTCTTAACGGCTTAGGAATCGCTATTTTGTCAACATCTGAAGGTGTTATGACAGATAAAGATGCCCGTGCTAAGAAAATCGGTGGCGAAGTAATCGCTTATATCTGGTAATATTTTAAAGAGTAAGGAGGTGTCTGGCTCGTGAGTCGTATTGGATATAAAGTTGTTGAATTACCTGCAGGCGTTGAAGTAAAACAAGACGGTAACATGGTTACTGTTAAGGGCCCAAAGGGTGAATTAACACGTGAATTTTCTGATAAAATTTCAATGAAGATTGAAGGAACAACTGTTTCTTTTGACCGTTCATCAGATGATAACAAGACAAAAGCACTTCACGGAACAACACGTGCAAACTTCAATAACATGGTTGTTGGGGTTACAGAAGGCTTCAAGAAGGAACTTGAACTTCGTGGGGTTGGTTACCGTGCACAAATGAAGGGTAACACACTTGTATTGAGTGTTGGTTACTCACACCCTGTTGAATTTGAACAAACAGATGATGTTAAGTTTGAAACTCCTTCAGCAACATCAATCGTTGTTTCAGGAATCAACAAGGAAGTTGTTGGTGACATGGCTGCACGGATCCGTGCTGTCCGTGCTCCAGAACCTTACAAAGGTAAAGGTATTCGTTATGTTGGCGAATATGTACGCCGTAAGGAAGGTAAGACTGGTAAATAATGCAGCATAGGCTGTTAAATAAAATTAAGAGGTGAAAATCGTGATTTCTAAACCAGATAAAAACAAAACACGCCAAAGACGTCATATGCGTGTTCGCAATAAAATCTCTGGTACTGCTGAGTGCCCACGCTTAAATGTTTATCGTTCAAACAAAAACATCTACGCTCAAGTAATTGATGACGTAGCGGGTGTGACGCTAGTTAGTGCCTCTACATTAGACAGCGAAGTAAGTGGCAACACAAAGACTGAACAAGCTGCTTCAGTTGGTGAAGTCGTTGCTAAACGTGCTGTAGAAAAAGGTATCAAAGAAGTTGTATTTGACCGTGGTGGATACCTCTACCATGGACGTGTTGAAGCTTTAGCAGAAGCTGCTCGCGAAAATGGCTTAGACTTTTAATAGAAGGAGGAAATAACGTTTATGGCTTTTATTGATCCAGCTCAATTAGATTTAGAAGATCGTGTCGTTGCTATTAACCGGATTACTAAAGTTGTAAAAGGTGGACGTCGTTTACGTTTCGCTGCTTTAGTAATCGTTGGCGATCACAATGGTCATGTAGGTTTTGGAACTGGTAAGGCTCAAGAAGTCCCAGAAGCAATCCGCAAGGCTGTTGACGCTGCTCGTAAGAACTTAATCGAAGTTCCTGTTGTTGGAACAACTATTCCTCATGAAGTTCTCGGTCAATACAGCGGTAGCCGCATTATGTTGAAGCCAGCTGAAGCTGGTTCTGGGGTTGCTGCAGGTGGTGCGGTTCGTGCCGTTATGGAACTTGCAGGTATTGATGATATTACAAGTAAGTCATTAGGTTCTAACACACCAATCAACGTTGTTCGTGCAGCAATGGATGGTTTATCACAATTGAAGAGTGCTGAACAAGTTGCTTCATTACGTGGAGTTTCAGTTCAACACTTAGCAGAATAAGGAGGACTTAGATTATGGCTCAATTGAAAGTTACTTTAGTTCGTTCAGTCATTGGACGTCCTCAAAAACAACGCGAAATCGTTAAAGGCTTAGGCCTTGGTCGTGTTCATAGTTCTGTTATTGTTCCTGATAACGTTGCAATGCGGGGAGCAATTCGGAAAATCAATCATTTAGTGGACGTTGAATTGGCTAAATAGTCAATATTTAGTTAGAGGGAGGTGCCGAACCTAATGAAGTTAAATGAATTAAAACCAGCAGAAGGTTCACGTCAAGTAAGAAATCGGGTTGGTCGTGGAACTTCTTCAGGTAACGGAAAGACTGCAGGTCGTGGTCAAAAAGGTCAAAAAGCACGTGGTAAAGTTCGTTTAGGATTTGAAGGTGGCCAAATGCCATTATTCCGGCGGATGCCAAAACGTGGTTTTAAGAACATCAACCGCGTTGAATATGCAGTTGTAAACATTGAAAAATTAAACAAATTTGAAGACGGTACAGAAGTTACACCAACATTGTTGGTTGAATCAGGTATCGTTAAGAACGAAAAAGATGGTATCAAGATCTTGGGCAATGGTGAATTAAAGAAAAAGTTAACTGTTAAGGCTAACAAGTTCTCAGCATCAGCTAAGAGTGCCATCGAAGCAGCAGGCGGTCAAGCCGAGGTGATGTAATAGATGCTTAAGACAATGAAGAACGCCCTTGCTGATAAAGAAATTCGAAAGAAAATCTTATTCACGTTGGGTGTCTTGATTGTATTTCGCTTAGGCACATACATTACTGTCCCTGGGATCAACGCAAAAGCATTAGCGAGTGTTGCATCTTCAGGGTTAATTAGTATGTTAAATACTTTCAGTGGTGGCGGTCTGACCAACTATTCAATTTTAGCGATGGGGGTTTCACCATACATTACCGCCCAAATTGTTGTTCAACTTTTGCAAATGGATATTGTTCCGAAATTTGTAGAGTGGAGTAAGCAAGGTGAAGTTGGACGGCGTAAATTGAATCAGGTTACCCGTTATTTAACAATTGTGCTTGCGTTTGTACAATCAATCGGGATTACAGCTGGTTTCAACGCTTTGAGTAGTCTTCACTTAGTTCAAAACCCAAGTGTTCAAACTTACGTATGTATTGGTGTGATTTTAACAGCTGGTACAATGTTTGCTACTTGGTTAGGTGATATGATTACTGATCGGGGAATCGGCAATGGGATTTCAATCATTATTATGGCCGGAATCCTTGCGCGGGTCCCAGTTGGAATCAGGCAAATTTATCAAGAAGAATTTGTTCATGTAAGTAAATCGCAACTTTGGCATTCAGTATTGTATTGTGTCGTTCTCTTGTTAGTTATCCTTGTGATCGTAACATTTGTTACATATGTTCAACAAGCTAACTACAAGATTCCGATTCAATATACAAGACGGGTTGCAGGTTCTTCAGAAAACTCATACTTACCATTAAAAGTTAACGTTGCTGGAGTTATTCCTGTTATCTTTGCCAGTTCATTTATTGCAACGATTCAAACGATCTTGATGGCCTTCACAAGAACTCATTCAGGTGATGGATGGTATCAAACATTGTCGAATATTTTCAATATGCAGACAGTGCCAGGAATGATTTTGTACACAGTCTTAATTATTCTGTTTACATTCTTCTATGCTTTCGTTCAAGTTAACCCTGAAAAGTTATCAGAAAACTTACAAAAGCAAGGAAGCTACATTCCATCTGTATGGCCCGGAAAAGAAACTGAAAAGTATGTATCTCGTTTATTGATGAGATTAAGTACTGTTGGTTCACTTTTCTTAGGATTCGTTTCATTGATTCCTTTAGTCGCATCAAGCGTTTGGGGATTGAATGAATCAATCGGTTTAGGTGGTACTAGTTTGCTGATTGTTGTAGGGGTAACCCTTGAAACAATGCGGCAAATTGAAGGTATGATGATGAAACGCGAATATGTTGGATTTATTCGTGAGTAGTTAAGTTAGTTATTAAAAGGACTCGTAAGAAATTACGGGTTCTTTTTGTTTTTGATAAACTTTTATCTTTAAAAAAATTGGGTTATAATACGTTAGTGAATTTATTTAAAGGAGAAATTTAAATGGCATTGAATTTAATGTTAATGGGTCTTCCTGGCGCAGGAAAGGGTACTCAAGCAGAAAAAATTATTGATGAATATCACATTCCACACATTTCAACGGGTGATATTTTCCGGGCTGCAATGCAAAACGGAACTGAAATGGGCCTTGAAGCTAAGAAATACATCGATAAGGGTGAATTGGTTCCAGATGAAGTTACAAATGGAATCGTCAAGGATCGTTTAAGTGAAGACGATGTGAATGATGGTTACATGTTAGACGGTTTCCCACGGAACATGGCTCAGGCAGAAGCATTAGACAAGTTTGGCGCTGAATTAGGCAAACCACTTAACTGCGTAATCAACATCAAAGTTGATCCAGATTCATTAATGGAACGGTTAACAGCCCGTTACATTTGCAAGAACTGCGGTGCAACTTATAACAAATTATTTAACCCAACGAAGGTTGAAGGCACTTGTGATCGTTGCGGCGGCCACGAATTCTTTCAACGGGACGATGATAAGCCAGAAACCGTTAAGAACCGGTTAGACGTTAACATCAAAATGAACACTCCATTGTTAGATTTCTACCGTGAAAAGGGAATTTTACATGAAGTAAATGGAAACCAAGCAATTGATGATGTGTTCGCTGACATCAAGAAAGTTTTAGACTCAATTAAATAATCGCGAGAAAACCTGGATTATAAGCCATAACGTATTGCATTTTAGATTTGCGTGTGGTATCATAATTCAGGTTTATCTTTTCAATAGGTCTAGTTTGCCGCAAAAGCTACTGGATCAGCGAAAATAACTGTTTTCGTTTAAAGTTTTCAAACCATATTAAGGAGGTACTTTTGCGTGGCGAAAGATGATGTGATTGAAATTGAAGGTACGATCAAAGAAACGTTGCCAAATGCGATGTTCAAAGTTGAACTCGAAAATGGACACGAAATTTTAGCTCACGTTTCCGGTAAGATTCGGATGCATTATATTCGTATTTTACCTGGGGATCGGGTTACCGTTGAAATGTCCCCTTACGATTTGACTAAGGGTCGCATTACCTATCGCTTTAAATAGATTGTACTTCAGTAATTTATAGGAGGTATGATTCATGAAAGTAAGACCATCAGTTAAACCAATGTGCGAACACTGCAAAGTTATCAAACGTAAAGGTCGCGTTATGGTTATTTGCAGCAATCCAAAGCACAAACAACGTCAAGGTTAATTTTTAAGGAGGTGTAATTGTAATGGCTCGTATTGCAGGTATCGATTTACCACGTGACAAGCGTATCGTAATCGGATTAACTTACATTTATGGAATCGGTAATACAACAGCAAAGAAGATTCTTGCTGCTGCTGGTGTTTCAGAAGACGTTCGTGTACGTGACTTAACTCCTGACCAAGAAGATAAGATCCGTGCCGAAGTTGATAACTACAAGGTTGAAGGTGACCTTCGCCGTGAAGTATCAATGAACATTAAGCGTCTTTCAGAAATCGGCTCTTACCGTGGCATGCGTCACCGTCGCCACTTGCCTGTTCGTGGTCAAAACACCAAGAACAACGCGCGGACACGCAAAGGCCCAGCAATTTCAATTGCAGGGAAAAAGAAATAATAATTAGAAGGAGGGAAAACGTTCATGGCTGTTAAGAAATCACGTAAGCGTCGTGTAAAGAAGAATATTGAAACGGGTGTTGCTCACATTCACTCAACATTCAACAATACACTTGTTATGATTACTGATGTTCACGGAAATGCCGTTGCATGGTCATCAGCAGGTGCATTAGGTTTCAAAGGCTCACGGAAGTCAACCCCATTTGCTGCTCAAATGGCTTCAGAAGCTGCAGCTAAGGGTGCAATGGATCACGGAATGAAGACTGTTGAAGTTTCAGTTAAGGGTCCTGGTTCAGGTCGTGAAGCAGCAATTCGTGCTCTTCAAACAACTGGTTTGGAAGTTACATCAATTAAGGATGTTACACCAGTTCCTCATAACGGATGCCGTCCTCCAAAACGTCGTCGTGTTTAATGTGGATTCGTATTCATTTTGAGGGTAACTTCATTTTGTTTTTGCCAGATTACACGTTACGTTTTGAAAGGGGTAGACAAATAGCATGATCGAATTCGAAAAACCAAAGATTCACACAATTGAAGAAAACAATGACTACGGTAAATTTGTTGTCGAACCGTTGGAACGTGGTTATGGTACTACGTTAGGAAATTCTTTACGGAGAATTTTACTTTCATCATTACCAGGTGCAGCGATTACTGATGTTCAAATTGATGGTGTTTTGCATGAATTTTCAACTGTTGAAGGTGTCATGGAAGACGTTACAACCATTATCTTGAACTTAAAGAAGGTTGCTTTAAAGATGGACACTGAAGAACCTCAAATCCTCGAGATTGATGTTACAGGTGCCAAAGAAGTTAAAGCAGGCGATATTCACTGCGGTGCTGATGTTGAAGTTTTGAATCCAGAATTGTACATTTGTACAGTTGCTGAAGGAGCTTCATTCCATGTTCGAATGACTGCTAATAAAGGTCGTGGATATGTTTCTGCTACAGAAAACAAAGCTAAAGCAGATGATATGCCGATTGGTGTTTTAGCAATCGACTCAATTTATACCCCAATTGAACGTGTAAACTACCAAGTAGAAAAGACACGTGTTGGTCAAAAAAATGATTATGATAAATTGACATTGGATGTTTGGACAAACGGTTCAATTACTCCAAGTGAGGCAATCAGTTTATCAGCTAAGATTTTAACAGAGCATTTGTCAATCTTCGTTAACTTGACTGATGAAGCAAAGAATGCTGAAGTCATGGTTGAAAAGGAAGAAACCCATAAAGAAAAGATGCTCGAAATGACAATTGAAGACTTAGACTTATCAGTTCGTTCATACAACTGCTTGAAGCGTGCTGGAATCAATACGGTTCAAGAATTAACTGACAAGACTGAAGCTGACATGATGAAGGTTCGGAATTTGGGCCGGAAGTCACTTGAAGAAGTTAAGTCAAAACTTGCTGATTTAGGTCTTTCATTACGTCATGATGACTAATTAGAATTAAAGGAGGGAAACTATTCATGGCTTACCGGAAATTAGGTCGTACAAGCGGACACCGTAAATCAATGTTACGGAACTTAACAACAGATGTAATCGTTAACGGCAAGATCGTTACAACTGAACAACGTGCTAAAGAAGTTCGTCGTCAAGTTGAAAAGATGATCACTTTAGGTAAAAAAGGTGATTTGACATCACGCCGCCGTGCAGCAGCTTACTTAATGGATGTTGTTGCAGACGTTAAGGAAGATGGCGATGACATCGTTGTTCAAACAGCTTTACAAAAGTTGTTTGATGAAGTCGCTCCACGGTTCAAGGATCGGAATGGTGGTTACACACGAATCATCAAGATGCAAGAACGCCGTGGCGATGCTGCTAAGATGGCAGTTCTTGAATTAGTAGACTAATTTAATTGCTAATACTAAAATAAATTATATTTTGTGTCACTTTTATAACGACAACGGGCGTTACGATGGTGGGAAACCTAGTCTAGTCCTAAGTAGTACGGTTGTACGAAAATCGTTATAAAAAGTGATTTTTTTGTTAGATATTGTTTTCAAATGATTGTGAATTAGAAGGATTGGATGAATGTCCAATCCTTTTTTGCTTTTCATGATATAATACAGGTAATTATTTTCGGAGGACAATGGGAAATGCCGTTAATTCAAATTCAAGATCTAACATATGAATATGATGACTTCAAACTCGGACCGCTGAACCTTGAGCTTGATAAAGATCAGTGGATCTCAATTATTGGACGGAATGGCAGCGGGAAAAGTACGCTTGCACGGTTGATTGACGGGTTGATTGAAGCTCAGTCGGGAACGATTACCGTTAATGGACTTGAGGTTAATGAACAGAATGTATGGCAAATTCGCTCTCAAATCGGTGTTGTTTTTCAAAATCCCGATAATCAATTTGTGGGCGCAAACGTGGAAGATGATGTAGCTTTCGGGTTAGAAAACCGTCAAATCAGCCATGAAGAAATGGTCAAACGGGTCAACGAATCCCTTGAAGCGGTTGGAATGGCAGAGTTTGCGAAGCATGAGCCTTCCAAACTTTCAGGCGGGCAAAAGCAACGGGTCGCAATTGCCGGAATTTTAGCAATTCGTCCGCAAATCATCATTTTAGATGAGGCCACCAGTATGCTTGATCCTGAAGGACGACGAGATTTGATTCAATTGATTCGGCATCTTAAAGATCGATTCCATTTTACGGCCATTGCGATTACGCATGATATTGATGAGACGGTTTTCTCCGATCAGGTCATTGTTCTTGACCAAGGTAAAATTCGGATGCAAGGGTGCCCAGTTGAAGTTTACCATAATCGTAACCAGTTAATGGATTTAGGATTGGATTTACCGTTTGTTGAAAAGTTGAAGCTTAAACTTCAGGAAAATGGATTAGCCGGATTAACAGATGATGAAACATTAGACGAAAAAGAAATGGTAGCAAAATTATGGCAATTGAATTCAAACATGTAAGTTATACTTATCAGGCAGGAACGCCGTTTGAACAGCAGGCCCTTGATGATATTTCAGTTAAGATCAAAGATGGAAGTTTTACGGCCCTGGTTGGCCATACTGGAAGCGGGAAATCAACTTTTATCCAGCATTTAAACGGCCTGCTTAAACCAACAGCGGGTGAAATTCAAATTAATGACCAGCTGATCACGCCGCAAACGAAAAATAAAGAACTTGATGATTTACGTCACCAGGTCGGGATTCTTTTTCAATTTTCTGAAAACCAGTTATTTGAAGAAACGGTTTTGAAAGACATTGCGTTTGCCCCGAAAAATTTTGGAAAAAACGAATCCGAAGCTGAAAATCTTGCACGGGCAAAAGCAAAAATGGTTGGAATTGACGATCAGTTGCTTGAACGTTCACCATTTGAACTTTCGGGCGGGCAGATGCGCCGGGTTGCCCTTGCTGGAATTTTAGCAATGGAACCGCAAATTTTAGTACTAGATGAACCGTTGATCGGGTTAGATCCGGTTGGAAAACGGGAAACAATGAGAATTTTTAAACAATTGCATGAAAATGAAAAAATGACGATTCTCATTGTAACCCATAATATGGATGACGTTGCCGATTACGCTGATCAGGTAATTGCCCTTGAACGAGGAAAGTTGATCGCTGCTCAAAGCAAACAAGAATTTTTCAGTGATCCGCAATGGCTTTATCAGCACCATCTTGGATTACCCCGAGCAGCTGAATTTGCAGCGCAGTTAATGCAAAAGGGGATGCAGTGGGATGGCTTGCCATTAAATGTTGATGAATTGGCACGCCAATTGGTAACAAAGTTGAAGTAATGTGATCAGGTAGGAGCGAAAGATGAGTAATATTATTCTCGGAAGGTATATTGACGGTGGTTCGATAATTCACCGGATGGATTCACGGGCAAAATTAATTCTCAGTTTATACTTTATTGTGATCGTTTTTCTATGCAATAACTGGCAAACATACGCTTTATTGGGAATTTTTACCCTTGCTTGCGTGTTGCTTTCCAAAATCAAAATGAGTTTTTTTATTAAAGGTGTCCGGCCATTGATCGGCTTAATTTTGATCACGGTTTTGTTGCAGCTTTTCTTCACAAGCGGAGGAACCGTTTATTGGCAATGGGGACCATTCAAGCTGACGAGTTTTGGAATTATTAATTCAATTTATATTTTTTGCCGAATCGTTTTGATCGTGTTGATGTCAACGTTACTAACGGTTACGACGACTCCGTTGGAAATTGCTGATGGCCTTGAATCCTTGATGGCACCGTTACGGAAAATCAAAGTGCCGGTCGATGAAATTGCCTTGATGATTTCAATTGCATTAAGGTTTGTTCCGACCTTAATGGATGAAACGCAAAAGATTATCAATGCTCAACGTGCGCGGGGAGTCAATTTTGGCGAAGGAAACTTATTTAAGCAGGCCAAAATGCTGATTCCGATTTTAATTCCGTTATTTGTCAATTCAATCAAACGCGCTGAAGATTTGGCAGTGGCAATGGAAGCCCGCGGTTATCAAGGCGGGCCGAACCGAACGAAGTACCGGCAACAGCATTGGCATCTGGTTGATACGGTCGGGATCGTTGTGTTTTTAGCGTTAACCGGCGGATTAATGTTACTGAGAGGTTAAGATGACAAAGAGATATAAAATTACAATTGCATATGATGGAACGAATTTTGCTGGGTTTCAATCGCAGCCTCATCAACGGACGGTGCAATCCGTTCTTGAACGGGCTGTGAATAAGATGAGCAAAAAGGACGAATTCATCCCGATTTTCGGTTCTGGCCGAACTGATTCAGGAGTTCATGCGCTGGGGCAAGTTGTTCATTTTGATTTTCCGCATGAAATGAGTGCTGATAGCATGCTGAAGGCGTTGAATAGTATGCTGCCGTTGGACTGTGTTGTGGTCGATTGTGAAATTGTGCCGGACGATTTTCATGCCCGGTTCACGACCCATGGCAAACGGTATATGTATCGGGTTAGTCAAAGCTATTTTGTTGATCCGTTTAAACGAAATTATACGGGGCATTACAAATATCCGGTCGACCTTGAAAAGATCAAGGCCGCGTTGCCGGATGTGATTGGGACCCATGATTTTACGAGCTTTTGTGCATCGGGCAGCAATGTTAAAAGTCATGTCCGAACGGTTTATGATGCAACTGTTCGGCGGGACGAAGCTCAAAATGAATTGATCTTTGAATTTGCAGGAAATGGCTTTTTATATAATCAAGTCCGGATTATGGTTGCCACGTTGCTTGAGATTGGACGGGGCAAACGCCCAGTTCACGACTTCTTAAGGTTATATGAAGTCAAAGATCGGAATGAAGCGCGGGAAACGGCCCCGGCTTCAGGATTATATTTGAAAGAGGTCTATTACGATTAGGAGATAAAATTTCTTTGAAATATTGACTAATATAGGGATTAATCGTAATATAGTACTTGGTATTGTTTGCCCCACAATAGCCCCGTTAAAACTATTGTATGTCAAACAAGCATAAAAGATGGAGGAATTAACCGTGCGTACAACATATATTGCAAAACCAGGTGAAGTAGAACGTAAATGGTATGTCGTAGATGCTACAGATGTTCCTTTGGGACGTTTATCTACAGTCGTTGCTTCAGTTTTACGTGGTAAGAACAAGCCACAATTTACACCAAACGTTGATACAGGTGACTTTGTGATTGTTATCAATGCTGATAAGGTAGCATTAACAGGTAAGAAAGCCGAAAAGAAAGTATACTACCACCACACATTGCATCCAGGTGGATTGAAGGCACGCACAGCTGGTGATTACCGTGAAAAAGATCCAGAAAAATTAATCGAATTATCAGTTCGCGGCATGCTTCCAAAGGGTACTTTAGGTAAGCAACAACTTAAGAAGTTGCATGTATACCGTGGTGCAGAACACAAGCATGAAGCACAACAACCAGAAGTATTAGACATCACAAACTTAATCTAGTAGGAGGAATTTTAAATTGGCTCAAGTACAATATCAAGGCACAGGCCGTCGTAAAAATTCCGTTGCTCGTGTTCGTTTAGTTCCTGGTTCAGGAAAAATCACGATGAACGGTAAACCAGCAGAAGAATACATTCCATTTGCAAACTTGCGTGAAGTTATGATCGCTCCATTTAAGGTTACTGAAACAGAAGGTCAATACGATGTTTTAGTTAACGTTAATGGTGGTGGCTTCTCAGGTCAAGCTGGTGCAACTCGTCACGGAATTGCACGTGCTTTACTTCAAGTTGACCCAGACTTCCGTCCTGCATTAAAGAAGAGCGGTTTATTAACACGTGACGCTCGGATGAAGGAACGTCGGAAACCAGGTCTTAAGAAAGCTCGTAAGGCTTCACAATTCTCAAAGCGTTAATATTACTTCATATTATCGAACAAAAGTCATGGATTTTATCCATGGCTTTTTTGTTACCCGTTAATATTGATCAATAAGCTTTAACTTAATATTGAAATCCGGATTTGAGTTAAGATATAATCTTTATTAGTTAACTTTATGAATTTTTAATGAAGAATCTAGAGGGAGATATTTAGATGAATAATGAAAGCGAACCATTAACGATCACCAATGGTCAAAGTTTGCCAACCGAAGTGGCGGTTAAAGATGAAGACCTGTTAAAAATCAAAGCGAAATTAACGCCGGAACAATTAGTTCAAGCGCAAAACTATGCCGTGGCGTTAAAAGATTCACGTCAAAATGCAATTACCGATTACGGTAAGGAAGTTCAAGACCAAATGTCGCAATTTACTGACGAGGTGATTGGCAATGTCAAAAGCAAGGAAGTCGGTGAAATTGGCGATACCCTTCAAAGCTTAGTTACCAGCTTAAACAGTGCGGATCCCGAAAAGCTTTCCGGTGACAAGAAACCCAAAATTTTCCGGCTATTCAAGAAAATTAAGGATTCCGTTTTTGAAATGACGGCGAAGTATCAGGAAGTCAGTGCGCAAATCGGCAAAATCGCAACCAAACTTGAAAATCAGGAAAATGACCTGCTGAAAAATAACGATATGCTGGATGAAATGTATACCGCAAATCAAAAATACTTCCAACAATTAAATACACTGATTGTTGGTGGCCAAATTCGGCGGGATGAATTAAACAAGGAAATGGCTACGCTTCAAGCAGATGTGGATGCTGGCAAGGCAGACCAAATGGACGTTCAAAATCTTCAAGATATGAAAGCCCAAGCCGACCGTTTAGATCACCGGTTATCGGATTTGATGCTGACGCGTGAAATTACGATCCAACAAGCCCCGCAGATCCGGCTGATTCAAAATAACAACTCCGTTTTAAGTGAAAAGATCCAGTCATCAATTACAACGGCAATTCCATTGTGGAAAAATCAGGTCGCAATCGCATTGTCGTTGTTAAGCCAAAAAGATGCTGTCAAAGCGCAGGATGCAGTTGCGAATACTACCAATGAGCTGTTGAAGAAGAATAGCGAAATGTTGCATGAATCAACGGTCGATGTTGCCAAGGCTTCCCAACGCGGCTTGGTTGATGTCGATACGTTGAAAGAAACCCAAGAAAACTTAATTTCAACAATTCAAGAAGTAATGCAGATTCAAAGTGAAGGAACCCAAAAGCGGCAAGCAATTGAAGGCGAATTAGCACAGATGGAAGACCACCTGAAAACGGCTTTGATTCCTTCTGATTCAAAGACGGAGTAATAAGTCGATGAAAAGAGAGTATCAAAGTGCGGTTCATTTTAAAAAGGAAAGTAAGACTGATTTGTGCCTTGGAACTGCAGTTTTCGTTTTTATTTTGGGAATATTATCGGTAACGTTTGAATTACAATATCAGTCCGCAGGCGGTTCCCTTAATTGGTTTGGCCATTGTATTAGCGCAAGCGCAATCATCCTTGGATGCTTGGTAGTTTTTGGTTTAATTCATTCATATAAGAATTACGGACAAGTTGCATTCGCAATTGATAGCAATGATCAAGGACTTTGGATTAATTCTGGACGGAAATTACAGATGATTTATATTCCATTTTCCATGGTAGAAATCACATGCAACCAAGGTATTTTGACAATTAAATATCAAAATGCCTTTTGTTATACTTCAAAAGGAAAATTACGGATGCTTTCTTCAGGAAAAGAACGATTCCGAATTAAGACGGTTGATAAGAATGAGTTTCAAGAATTTGTTACTCGGTTAAATCAATTAGCACGGAAATCAAATGAAATTAAATTAAATGAACAGGATCTGCAAGTTTCCTCTTTTAAGTGGGAATCTTTATTGGGTGGAATATTACTGTTTTGTGGACTGGTTTGTACATTGGGGTTTAATCCGGGAATCGATGCGTTTGTAAGTCAATTTATCGGACAAAAGACAAACTCGACTACATCGTCAGATAATTTTAACGCGGAACCCGATAACTCTCAATACTTTAAATGGAAGGATTTGAAATACAACCAAGCATACGTCGCTAAAAAAATTAACTTGACGGTTAATAAAGCATATCGTGGACAAACGAAGTCTGGGAAAAATGTTGTAATTTTCAATGTAACTCTTTTATCCAAAAGTTCAGATCAGAAGTTGGAAATTTCTATATGACAACGGATAAGAATATCCTTTCCGACGGGGACGAATATGCTCAAAGTCCGTTAAATGCGACGATTCTTTCAGTAGGAGGAAAGAACTCACCAGTTGTCAATCAATTGGATGATGAGGATGATTATTGTAATCCGATGACTGAAGGCACAGGTAAAAAGTTAACTTTTAATGTTGTATTTAGTCTTTCAAATGAAAAAAAGACCGGTTACTTAATTTACACTGATTTTGATTTACAAGGTAAACCGGATGAATTTAATAATCAACCAGCTTATATTTTAAAGTTTGATCCTCAGAAATTGGAGGTTCTTCAGTAATGAAAAAAGTTGTTTATTTTTTGATTACACTATTAATGATATTTTTTAATAGTGAAGTTGTAAATGCTGCCAATTCAAGCCAATTGAATAGCAGCAGCAATCTTTATGCTTTTTGCCCAGTTAATAAAACTGGTTTTGATAGCAATAGTGTTGAATATAAGGTTTTAGGGTACCAAATTCTTAAAGATCCGCGACCTTCAGCAAACAGTAATGCACGTTATTTGTTGGTAAAATGTCAGGTTAATACTGATGATTTGGATCAAGATGAAGCAAAGTATACAAGTGTCGATAGTGATTTTGTAAAAGTCTATGATAATGGGAGCGAAGCCCAAAGCATTACTGATTTAGCTTCTAAAAAAAGACTTGAACAACCGCCATTTGATCATGTTCGTAATTCGTTAAATCACGTTAAAATAAGTAAAACTTACGAATTTGATAAATGTTTTGTAGTTTATCCATATGATGATCTTAAATTACAATTTGCTCCGGATAACGGTGATAGTGGAATTAAAATCGATATCCATCAAGTTCAAAGTTCAAATGGAGTGACAATGGATACGCAAGATCCACTTGCAAATTACGAACAGGAGGATAATTAAATGCGGCAGGCAATTGATAACTTCCATCCTGTGAGGATTGGAATTGCGTTGATTCTTTTAGTCCTTTCGATTGTATTTGGGGTGAAGGGTGAAATTTTTCCGATTTATATGACGGCAGTTCTTGGAAGTTTATTCTTTTTTGATATTTTTAATTCATATATGGTGATTGGCCCAGGGTTGACAATTATCAGTACGTTGATTATTTTTGGTCGGCGGCTGATGAGTGATGGATTTTTTTTAATATTTTTTATGTTGATGGTAATGCTACTCATTATTGGAGTTATTATTGGAGGAATTCATCGAGGAGTAATGCTTCGACAATTGCAGAAATACCCCGAAATCGTCAACAGTCTTTCTGATGATAAATTGCACTTTAATGAAGAGAAGCTGCGTGAATCCAAACTTTCAAATGAAGAGCTATCCTTCTTTAAGAGTGAAATGCGGAAATACTATAAAAGTTATCAGTATCTTCAATCAGTTAAAGATTTGATGGAACATAAAGTTGATTCGTATGATAAAGATTTGACGATGATCCATGCCATTTTTAACGAACTGATCGATTCGCCGCGGATGTTGTTGAAAATGAATGACTTTTTGTATTCACATTTGAAAGACTATGTGGATAAAGTCAAAGCGATTGTGGATTTAGATGACAACGTGGTGGAATCGGATGAGGATAAACAGCTGGTTGAAAATGCTAAGGAGCAATTGGCGACAATTTCGCATCAGTTCCGCGATGATTTTGTTCAGGTAACGGAAGATGAACGGGATGCGTTGAAGGAATAAAAATGATAATGAGCTTTCATTTTGGATGGAAGCTCATTTTTTGATAAAAGTTCTAAAAAGTTCTAAAATAAAATTAAAGTTCTAAAAACTTCTAAAACAAAAATCAAGATAATCAAAAAACCCGGCCGTGATTTTCATCACCGCCGGGTTGATTTTTAATCGTCAATCCGTTTAACAACTTTATATTGTTTAGCGTTTTGTTCTTCTTGGTGTTCCTCTTCAATGGCCGCTTCTTCATTGAAAACGATGAATGGCTTATTGTCTTCTTCTTTAACAACGAGCACGGGCTTTTTTACTTTTTCATGGTAAATCTGAGCAGCGACATAGGCTTTATTATAATCAAAGTCGCTTGAAATTGATTGCCCAGGGTTAAAAAATACATCTTCACTCATGTTGATTTCTCCCTTCATTAAATAAATCAGGATTCCTTTGTCTTTATCATACCATACTGCGAAAACGATAACAAAGCTGATATATCAATCAGAATAAATTCGAAAAGGGGTTGAAAAAAGGTATAGTCCATCGTATAATTGGACTATACCAAATAGATGAACGAAAGGGAGTTATTTTGATGAAAGTTATTATTGTTAAGGATCAAAATGAAGGCGGAAAAGAAGCTCTCAAATTATACGAAAACGAAATGAAGAACGGAGCCAAGGTATTTGGCTTGGCAACTGGCAGTACGCCGATCACAACCTATGAAGATATCGTTGCAAGTGATTTAGATTTTTCTGACTGCGTTTCAGTAAACTTGGATGAATATGTTGGCTTAACTCCAGATAATGATCAAAGTTACCACTATTTTATGAATGAACATCTTTTCAAGTACAAGAAATTCAAACACTCATATGTTCCGGACGGGACGAACATGGATGCTGCAGCTGAAACAGCACGGTATGACAAAATTATTGAAGAAAATCCAATTGATTTACAACTTTTAGGATTGGGACGGAATGGCCACATTGGGTTTAATGAACCTGGCACGCCATTTGACTCAACAACCCACAAGATCAAGTTGACCCAATCAACGATCGATGCCAACTCACGGTTCTTTGAACGTGAAGAAGATGTTCCGAAAGAAGCATATTCAATGGGAATCGGTTCGATCATGACAGCTAAACATATTTTGCTTGAAGCATACGGTGACAAGAAGGCTGAAGCAATTCAAAAGATGATCCAGGGACCAGTTACAACGGATGTCCCGGCTAGCGTTTTGCAAAAGCATCCAAACGTGACGGTAATCATTGATGAAGCAGCCGCAGCTTTGCTTGATCGGAGTAAATTAAACTAATACAAGGTTTTGAAAATTTGAAGAAGAATCCGGTTCACGGATTCTTCTTTTTTGTGTTCGAAATTTAACATGAATATCACTTTTATTTTATTTAAATGAATGCTATCTTAGAGGTTGTCATCGAGGTGATATTTATGAGTAAAAAAAGAACATTGATTGAGGTAATTGTTCTTTTGTTAAGTGGATTAGTACTTTACTTCTTCACTTCGCATGATGCGTTTTTGTACAAACAAGATATTGGACGGGTCATTAAGGTTGAAAATGCCAAGCCGGTTCAAACCGAAGACGCATACGAAAATAAAGACGAAACAACCGAACAGTCATTAACGCTTAAAATCATTAATGGTTCGCGCAAAGGCGAAATCATCCATTTGAAGAATCAATTTTCCAAGTCAGGCGCTTATGATCAGGAATACTTTAAGGGACAACAGGTCTTCTTGAAGCTGCACCATGATGGCGGTAAACTGACCGCGGTCATTTCGCACTATAAGCGGGATACATATCTAGTAATGATGCTTTGGTTAGTCGTTGGATTACTTTACCTCACAATGCATGCAAAAGGATTAAGGGCATTGTTAAGTGTGGCAATTAACTTTGTGATCTTCTTAATTTTCGTTCAGATGGACGTTGATTTTGACTTTACGAATTTCTTCTGGTTGTTTGCAATCAGTGCGGTATTATTTACAGGGTTATCACTGATTCTTGTTATCGGGTGGAATAAGCAAACGCTGGTTTCATTCCTGTCAATTGTAATTGGAACGACGATGGCAATGGCGATCGGAGTCGGGATTCTGAATTTAACAGGAAATAATGGAATCCATTATGAAGCGCTTGATTACGCGACCCAGCAACCAGAACAGCTTTTCTTGTCGGCAACGATCATTGGACTGTTAGGGGCAGTTTTGGATGCATCGACCGATATCGTTTCAACATTGTTTGAACTCAAACGGACGCAGCCGGAGATTTCAGCCAAGCAGTTGTTTAAATCAGGACAAGGAGTTGGTCATGCAATCATGGGACCGCTTATCAACGTTCTGTTAATGATCTTCTTTGCTGAAACATTTGCAATTGCCGTTCTCTACTTCAGAACAGGAAATACTTACGGGTATACCTTCGCGTGGGCAATGGGCCTTGGGGTCGCTCAGGCATTGATCAGTGGAATCGGAATTACTTTAGTGATTCCGACTGCAAGTTTCCTCTGTTCGCGGTTCTTAAGCGGAAGGAGGGCTGACTAATGCCGTCAATTTTAGCATTAACGATCGTCTTAGCAGTTTTAATGATGGTTTTTGGCGGAAAGCAGGGAACGTCATCGTTCTTTAGCGTTTTGCTGAACTTCGGAATTTTATTCGTAACCGTTATTTTAATTTCAAGCGGCTTTCCCCCGCTGCTGGTTTCGTTGTTTGCTGGGATCTGTATTTTGGCGACGACCATTTATATGGGAAACAGCGATGATCGCTCAACCAACATTGCGTTTGAAGCAACGATCATTGTCCTGGTCGTCATGATCATCATGATCGTTCCAATGGATCACTGGGCTCAGATCAAAGGCTTTTCAACGGAACAGTCGGATGAAATCGAAGCATTCAACCTTTTGATTGGGATCAACTTTGAAAAGTTAGCAATCTCAACGGCGATTTTAAGTACGCTGGGAGCAATTTCAGAAGCCGCGATCGCCATTTCAAGCGGGTTGCAAGAAATTATCGATCAAAACCCTGACATTACCAAGAAAAAACTTTATCAAAGCGGAAGCAACATCGGCTCGCAAATTATGGGAATGACCTTTAACACGTTGTTCTTCGGAATGTTTGGGAGTGACCTGGCGTTATTTGTTCTGCTGGCGAAGGTCCATGCCGGAATTGGATATTGTATCAACGCGAAGATTTTTGTTTCTGAATGTATGCTGGTGCTGTATTCAGCCGTTGCGGTCATTTGCGTCATCATGATCACCACGTTTTTGATGGCTCACCGGCTTGAAAAACAGCAAAAAGCAAAAGAAAAAACAGAAGATTAATTTAAGATAAGAAATAGGCTGCGGTCCTTGAAGGGCTGCA
>DWVG01000002.1 GCA_019120355.1 Candidatus Ligilactobacillus faecavium | reverse complement strand
CAATCCAACCATGTTTTGCCATGGCTTCTTTTGACCTTTATCTGGTCCGTAAGTCATTGTACCTTCAGCTTCATTTGAGTGGTAGTAGTCTGCAGTTGCAACATGAAGATATGGGCAAAGCATGTTGATCTTTGTAGGATCCGTTGAAGGTTCAAATACTACATGATATGTTTCACCTGGTTCAAGTGTTGAAACTGCTTGACCTTGAGCATTAACAACTTTGTAGCCATTCATGCTTGAAGGTAGTGTTACGTCTCCACCCTTAACTTGGAATCCTTCTGATTCATGAGTTGATGGATCAATGGTCAATGTGTCATTAGCGCCAATTGGTTGTCCTTGAGCATTTTCAAGAGTAACCCCATTCTTAGCCGCATTTTGTGGATCTAATGGATGTTGTTGAGCATAGTTATAAAGTGCTCTTGATAATGGATCTTCTTGATATTGCTTACTCCATTGTGAATCTGCAACGTTATCACCTGGCACATTTCCTTCAACGCCCCAAATGGCATCTTGAGTCATATCGTATTCATATTGAGCTTCTGAATATTGTGATGATGATAATTTATTTTTAGCAAGATATTGTTGATACCACTGATCAACTTGAGCTTGACTGATTGGTCCGTTATGTTGAGAACCACCAATATTATTTGGATAACCGGCATACAATACTGCAGCAACTTTATCGACTGATGCTGCACTATAACCATCAGCTTCTGAACCATTCCATAAATCTGAACGGTTGTAGTGAACTCCCCCTGCTGGGTCTTCAACTAATGGATTGCCATTAATTCCGTTTGCTTCTGGATTATAATTGTCAGGATCGTAACAATATACTATTTCACCATCATGATCCGGTCCTTGAGTTACTTCCCAACCATCATTTGCTGTTGCCGGTGTTGGCATTGTTCCTGAAATAACATATGGTCCTTCTTCAGAAGAAGCACTCGCTGCTAAGTGCATTACTTTCATTGAGTGTTGAGCAACACTTGATTGATGTGCTACACTTGAATCTCCACTTGCATTAGAAGTAGAAACTTGTGAGGCTTGTGAACCTTCCACCGTCGATGATGATGCCGACGGTTGTGACATTGCTTTACTTGAAGCAACCGTTGTTAATACCCGAGAACTCATTTGTGAATTTTGTAATGAGCTCTTTGATTTTGAAGAAGCAACAACTTGTGAAACTGCTGCTTCTTGTGAGCTAGAAACTGTCGTTGCACTTACAATTGGCATACTAGCAGTGGCTAATGTCCCGAAAGCAAGTACAGCTGTTCCGAATGAATACAAAGATTTTACAATATTTTTCTTCATTCTCACTTATCTCCTTCTATTTATTTAATAGTAAATTCAATTACCATTATTAGTGATACTCCTAGTCTTTATAGAGTTCAAACTTTAATGCTCGATATTTACTGTTTTGTAAATTCCTTTATTTTTTCTTAATATTCGAAATAAAAAAAGAACGATTCCTCGTTCTTTAATTTTTCCAATTTATTTATTTTCTTTTTTTGATTGATCGGAAAATAAAGTCTAAACTCGTTGGCCGCAAAAGAACAATCATTCCTCCATAAATTACAGCTCCGATAAGCACTTCCAAACTAAGCGTTACCACACTTGGATGTAATCTCACATTCATAATAAACACCGGAATAAACATGGCAATCCCCGCAATAATATATTTCAGAACATTTTTAAATAATTGACGCCATTTAAAAATCTTGCGCGTACATACTAACTGGTAGCCAGTAACAATTGTTTCTGACAAAACAGTTGCCCACATTGCTCCATCTAATCCCCAAAGTCTGATAAAAAGGAAATTAACAATTAAATTTATTACTGATCCTAAAACAACTGAAATTGTATAGTCTTTCATTCTATTAGTCGGCACTAAATACTGCTGTCCAATTGTATTACTCCATGAAATCATTACAATTACAATCGATTCAATCATCATTGCCGGTCCGACCGGGCCAAAACCTTGTCCATAAAAGAAGGGTGCTAATTTATAACCAACTGCAGCCACTCCAAAGGCCATTGCAACTGCAAGCAATGAGATCATATCAAATGAACGATATAGCATTCGTTTCATCCCATTTTCATCACCTTTAGAAAAAGCGGCGGCCATATGGGGAAGCATCACCGTCCCAAGAGAAGTTCCTAAAGATAGGACCATTTTTACCAAATTATCTGAATTTTGATAAAATCCTGAATATTTAGCCCCCATCATTGATCCCAACATCGTTTTATTAAGTTGCAAATAAATTGAAATTGCGATTTGCGGAATAAACATGACAATCACAAATTTTAAATGTTTAAATACGTGCAACTTTATGCCTTTGATTGAAACAAGTAATTTTCGCAAATGCGGCCACAGGGTCAAATTTCCAAATAAGTTTGAAAATGCAATGATAAAAATGTATAAACTGACATCACTTGGTTTTTTAATCAAAATAAAAATCAAAGCCAATGATAACAGCCGCACCATCGTATTCCGCAATACAGTCCGTTTGAAATCTTCAATTCCTTGATATAACCATGAAACATCAAGGGCAGCGCCAATAATATTTAACGACTGAATCCACAAGAACACCGTGTACCGATCATACACATGTAAAAAAATCACAAATGCAAAGTAGGCAAACGTCGTTGTAAAAAATTTCAAACATTGAATTTCCCAAAAAGTTTGTGACATTTTTTTGGGATCTTCCCGAACATATGCAATCTCCCGCTGGCCATACATTGCGATCCCTAAATCAGCCATTAACACAAAATATTGAATAATTGAATTAGTATAGGCATTGTAGCCAACTCCCGCCGGGTGAAGTACCCGACTAATATAGGGAGCTGTAATTAGTGGAACCACCAACGCTAAAATTTGATATCCGGCGTTGTATAAGTAATTTTTTAAAACTTTCATTTGATCACCTATAAAAGAATAGAGAGCAGCATTTTAATCCACTCTCTTTTTATTTTTAATCGATTATTTACCAAATTCTTGTTCAACGATTACTAAAGCAGCTCCAATGACTTGGTCCATGTTGTAGTAACGATATTGACCTAGCCGGCCGCCAAAGATAACGTTGTTGGCTTCTTTTTGAGCAAGTTCAACGTATTTCTTGTACAACGCATTATTCTTGGCATCATTGATCGGATAGTATGGTTCATCGCCACGGTGCCACGTTGCAGGGTATTCTTTTGTAATGACCGTCTTGCCCTTATCTCCTTTGCCAAATTCAAAATGTTTGTGTTCAATGATCCGGGTATAAGGGGTTTCTTTATCAGTGTAGTTAACAACGGCATTGCCTTGATAGTTATCAACATCAAGTTCTTCGGTTTCAAACCGTAAGCTCCGGTATTCCAATTCACCTAACTTGTAGTCGAAGAATTGGTCAATCATTCCGGTAAAGACAACCTTGTCGTAATCCTTCAAATATTCATCCTTCTTGTCGAAGAAGTCGGTGTTCGTTTCAACCGTGATGTTGTCATCATCTAACATCTTTTCAACGATTTGGGTGTAACCGCCGATTGGAATTCCTTGATATGGATCGTTAAAGTAGTTGTTATCATATGTAAATCGAACTGGAAGCCGCTTAATAATAAATGGCGGTAAGTCGGTTGCATCACGTCCCCATTGTTTTTCCGTATATTCCTTAACAAGCTTTTTATAAATATCCGTTCCAACAAGTGAAATAGCTTGTTCTTCTAAGTTTTCAGGCCGTTTACCGTGCAAAACTGCCCGTTGTTCTTCGATCTTCTTTTCAGCTTCTTCAGGAGTGATCACGCCCCAAAGCTTGTTGAAAGTATTCATGTTAAACGGCATGTTGTAGATTTCGCCATGGAAGTTTGCAATTGGACTGTTTGTGTAACGATTAAATTCTGCAAACTGATTCACATAATCCCAAATTTCTTTCTTTGAAGTATGAAAAATATGAGCCCCATACTGATGAACTTGAATGCCGTCAATTTCCTTTGTGTAGATATTTCCTGCTATATGGTTCCGCTTTTCAATTACATGAACCTTATGACCGCGTTTAGCTGCTTCATGAGCAAATGTTGCGCCGAAAAGACCGGCACCAACAACTAAATAATTTGTCATTGAGTTAAATCTCCTTAATTTCGTTGTTTTTTTCACTTATCAAAACTGATGTAATACTAAACCATTATTGATAATCTCGCCTGCTTTGTCAAGATTCCTCAAAAAAATTTAAGATTTTTTGCATGGAACTAGAAGTTGAGCTGAACTTTTTTCGGTTGCGTTTCGACTAAAATTTTACCATTCCGAATTGAATACAGCACATCGGCATGCTGGTTCAACACGTCATAAAAGTTTGAACCGTTGACGATCAGAAAGTTTGCCGGCTTGCCGACTTCAATTCCATAGTGATCGGTAATATGCAACGTCTTCGCCGCATTCGTCGTGACAAACTGATAAGCATTTTTCAATTCTGTATAACCCATCATGTGACCCACGACCATTCCCATATATACCGGATCAAGCATATTGCCGTCCCCCATTGGATACCATGGATCCTTAATGTCGTCTTCGCCAAACGAAACGTTGATCCCGGCATCCCGCAATTCCTTAACGCGGGTCATGCCGCGCCGTTTCGGGTATGTATCGAACCGGCCGCCTAGATGCGTATTAACTAGCGGATTGGCAACAAAATTAATGTGTGAAAGTTTCAGCAGTTTAAATAATTTAAATGTATAAGCGTCATTATACGAACCCATTGCTGTTGTGTGACTGGCAGTTACCTTATCGCCTAATCCGGTTTCATAGGCGAGAGTCGCTAAGGTTTCCAATCCCCGCGCTTGCGGATCATCAATTTCATCACAGTGAACATCGATCAGTAAATCGTTTTTCGCTGCCAAATCAGCAATGAAGTGCAGTGATTCCACGCCATATTCACGCGTAAATTCGTAATGCGGAATGCCGCCTAACGCATCTACGCCCATCTTAACGGCTTCTTCCATCAATTCCTTTCCATGCGGAAATGATAAAATTCCTTCTTGCGGAAAAGCGACTAGCTGCAATTCTACAACATCCTGCATTTCTTCCTTAACTTCAAGCAATGCCTTTAGGGCCGTCAGTTGTGGATCAGTCACGTCAACATGGCTTCGAACCACTTGAATTCCGTTTGCAACTTGCCGCCGAATCGCCTTTTGCGCCCGTTCCTTAACGTCTTCAATCGATAACGTTTCTTTACGTTCAGCCCAAATATTGATTCCCTCAAATAGCGTTCCGGTCTCATTCCACCGTGGCTGGCCAGCTGTCATGGTGGTATCCAAGTGAACGTGTGAATCAACGTACGGTGGTAAAGCTAAATTTCCATTACCGTCAATTACCTGTTCATTTTCATTCGGTTTTAATCCCGCTTGAATCGCAACAAACTCGCCGTCTGTGATTCGTAAATCAACATTTTCATTCTTTTCTGCTAACTTGACGTTTTTAATTAACATAATTATCCCCTTTTCTGTAAGATCCAATGCTGTCCAATTCCGTATAATATTCCGCTAATGATCATCGCAATGAAGGTTGCTCCGGTTACATTCACGATCACCAGCACGTGTTGGAGAAGGTTGTAGATCACAATTCCGATGATCCATACTGCAAAGGCAAAATAATTAACTCCACCGTGATACCAGTTCTTGCCGTTGACCTTTGTCAGCTCATCAATTTCGTATTGCTGATGGTGAACCACATAGAAGTCGGTGATCATAATTCCGATCATTGGGCCTAAGATCATACCAATGTAATTCAAGAACGCCTCAAACGTGTCCAAGAAACTGCCGACGATCAACGGAATAAACGTTACAAAGGTGGCAAGAATCGTAACGATCCATAATGCCTTACGTAATTTGATCTTATGGAACAGGTTGTTTAACGCCGAGGCCGCTGCCATCAGGTTGGCTGCGTTCGCCGTCATACTCGTTAACACGATCACGATCATCGCTAACACGCCTAAACCAAGCTTATTCGCAATCGTACTTGGATCAGAGTTGTTCGGATTAAATTGGCCCGATGTAATCGCAATGCTAATCGTTGAAACGACCCCGATCAATGCAAACCACAGAACCCCGATCAGCGCACCCCAGAATGAAGCGTGCGTTGCAGCCCCTTTCTTAGCCGTGAACCGGGTAAAGTCTGCCCCGGCCGTGACCCAGGCAAGGTTAAAGGCCGCTAAAATGTCCATTGCGTGGCCAGCTTTCAATTGTTCTGAATGCGGAACGACCCAGGTTACTAACTGGTGAAATGAAACCGTCCGGAAAACAACGATCGATTCCCAGATCACAAAGCCAATGACAAAAATAATTCCAATCCGTTCGATAATTTGGACTGAGCGTTCGCCCATTGAAACGCTGATCAAGTGCAAAACACTCATTACTAACACCCCGACGATCACACCGAAAATTCCCGTATTTGAAGTTGCATTATACGTCTTCCAACCAAAGAAATCATGGAAGAGAATACTTAACGATGTTGCCGCAATAAAGGTATTTACTGCTGTCCAGCCGACGAACTGAACCACATTGATTACCGATGGCACGTAACTGCCGCGAATTCCAAATGAACTCCGGGTCAACGCCATTGTACTGACGCCGGTAATGTATCCCATTAAACCAACAAGCGAAAGCAAAACATATGACAATGCTGACGACGCAATTAAAACTTTCGTTGCAAGCACCAAGCCGCACGCCGCAACGACCCCGCCAATATACCATGTTCCGTTATTTGCATTTGCACCAATCCACGTTGCGAACATATCCCAGTACGACATATGCCGGTTCTCAACCGGAATCTGTTCAATCGGATACCGCTTTTGATTTTCCATTGATCAGCCACCCTTTCTTACACACAAAAAAACGGACTACTGGCATTCAAGATCCAATAGTCCGACTAATTTAATAGCTATTATTCGTCCACGTTGTAAAATGAATGCTCACTGACATCCTTTATTTTGCTCTGTGAACTATTATTCCATTTTTAATTTTAAAATTCAATTATTATTTTTGTTTCTTTGAGAAGAATGCTCTTCCAGAAACGATCATAATTGCCAACCCAATCAGGCTGTATAACCAAGTATACGAGTCCATCCGGGTTGCCGGTAAAATTCCTTGAACCGGCAAGGTGATCCGGCGGACATTTGAAATTGGATGCGCACCCCTTCGATGTTTCAGCGTCAATCCTCGTTTAGAACCATTTAGAGTTTGCCCCGAAGATTGAAGTGCTCCCATTTTGATTTTTTTAACGATCTTTGCCGTCTTCGGCATTTTCTGTTCCAAGGCTCGAACTTGCTGCGAATTCAAATGTAGCTTGCCGTTTTGATCAACGATTGGTTGTGAAACCCGCCGAATAGGATTTTTCCTTATCGATGATTCCGAAGATAATTGTTTCTTTGAGGAATAACTCACTTTTGTTGGAACCTTTGACGTTGAAGAAGAATAGCTCAAACTGGTTGAACCCCGGGATACCGACATTCCAGAAATTTTTGATAAACTTCTCGACGTTGCCCTTTTTACACTCGAAGAACTTGAATGCCGGCGACTGACTTTATCAGCATCGATTGATGAAGAATATGCCGAACTTAGATTCGAACTTTTTAAGGGTGGAGTAATGACCGACACCGGTCCCGGACCATAAGGAATACTTTTTTTACTGTTAGTTGATGAACTTGAATAGTCTACAACTGAAGTGGTTGACGAAGAATCTCCTGTACAACCACCAGTAATGCCCCCAATATCAATTACACCGCCAGTTCCAATTGATCCAAAATCCATGCTGCCGAAATCCGCAATAATCTGAGCAATTTCACCATCGTTCGCATCGGCTGTAAATACCATTAGACCATAATCATTACCACATTCAATGGTTAACGTCGCAATCTCTTTTCCATGATCAACAATTTTAAAAGTTAGTGTTTCTCCAGTATATTTTCCGTGTGGAAGAAGAATTTTAACTTGATCACCTTTCTTAAAACTCTGAATTTTCGGTGACCACTGAATCCATTTCCCACTTTCTGAATTTTGGCAATTATCTTTACTTAACGATAAATTTTGACTTGATTGGCGAGTTGCAGAAAGCGTTAAATCAGCACTTCTGCTTGAATTATTTACACTTGCAGCATTTGTGCTACCAACGACCCCCATGATTGATAGTAGCAAGGTAAAAAGAACAATTTTAGTTTTTTTCATTCTAACCATCCTTTTTTACCGTTCAACTCTCTATCATCATTTTACCCATATTTGTTGATTTTGGAAACTTAAAATTCGAGTTTATATCTTTCTTAATAAATTTTACCGATTAGAAACAATTTCTTCATTTTGCTTGTGAGTTGCATGTGCATATAATGCCCACCCAACTAAGCCGAAGAAGATCGGCCCGAATGCTGTCCAAAAGGCAGTTGAATAATCATGTTGCAAAACCGGTTCAATGCACGTAAAAATGATACTGACCGCAATTACGATCCATACGATAACTGAAACGATCCATGTCGTTGATTGTTTTTTATAGAAGACAAACGGACGCTCAATATCTTTTTTCATCTTGAAGAACGGGAAAGCCCCAATCAAGAACAGATACGGAGCAGCTGATGAAACATTCATCATATCTGTCAAAACGGTAAAGAATGTGCTGGCTGCATCCCCACCAAAGGCAACAAATAAAATGATGGCAATTACCACAACGGCTTGCAGCCACATTGCATTCGCCGGCATTCCCTTATCATTTAATTTTGTCAATTTCTTTGGTAGTAAGTGCATATCGCACCCCAGGACAAATGACTTAATCGGTGAATAAATCATCATAAATGCGCCGCCGATTCCGGCTAAAACATCCGTTAACCCGGCAAAGTGGGCAAATGCCAAGCCGATTCCTTGAGCTCCGCTGGCTGACATGCCGAATGCCTTACCGATTTCAACCCCTAAGTTGTTAATAATGACATATTCACAGTTTGCAAGGTTAACATTGCTCTTTCCTAAAACGTGACTCCAGTTAGTTGAAAAACCGCACATCACGATCATTACAATATAAAGACTCGTCATCAACAGCATCGCCGTAACTAAAGCCTTCGGATAAGTCTTTTCAGGCCGGTCAACCGAATCGATCACGCCTGAAGTTGTTTCCAACCCCGCAAACGCAAAGATTGCGTATACAAGGAATGAAATGATTGCAATCGGGCTTTGGAAACTTGCATTTGGTGACCGCAAAAGATTATTGGTTCCTGAAATGCTTTCAGCTAATACTCCGTGGTGCATGATCAGCACAACAATACTTAACAAACTGAATAAGATTGAGATTGCAAACGCAAAAATTCCGCCAATACTTGCCACCTTGGCAATTTTATCAACCCCGCGGCTGGCCGCAAACGTAACGACTAAAATAAACAGTGCCCCGAGCATTCCCACGACTTCGGTTGATGAGAAGTGCCAAAAGTGCCAGCTTTGTGTTTTATCTGATCCAAACAGCATCGTTGATACCGAAACGATAAAGAAGTTCGTTGATGAAACCAGCCAAATGATCCATGATGCAAGCCAAATAAACGTCCCAATAAATGCAAATTTTTCATTCGTTGAGCCGCGCAACCATGAATAAATTCCACCTTTTGCTTCCCGAAATGAAGCACCGTATTCAGCAAACATCAACGCTGACGGCAGGAAGAATAATAGAGCCGCTAAAATATACCAAATCACACTTGAGTATCCCATTTGGTAAAACGCCGTTAGCGAATTACTGAAGCCAAAGATTGCTGAGAAAATCATTAAAACTAAACTGCCATACTTAATTTTGTTCTGTCCGAGGTTGTCGTCCATTAGAACCATTCCTTACTTGATCAAATTTTCTATATTATAACACGGTTTTAATCTCATTTTAATCTTTTTCAAATATTTATCTAAATTTCATTCCATTTTCGTAATTAATAAAAATGATGTTGGAATTTCCAACATCATTTTTTAATTGTTTTTATTTGCTAAGGCTTCAACCTTGGCTAATGTCGTCTTCGTATAGAACCCGTCACGCAACTTAGCCGCTAACTGTTCAGCATTGTGCTTTAATTCCAAATATTGGTCTTTAGATACGTTTGTCAGCACATCATCGATTTGATTCAAGTCATCAATCACAATTCCGACATTGTGTTGTCTAATGAAATCAGCGATTGCAGCTTGGCTCCACGTAATGACTGGAATTCCTGAGCTTAAGTAAAGCGAGGTCTTATGCGGGTTATTATACCGCATATAATTGCCATCGATTCCAGAACATTCCGTGAGGGATTCGCCATCCCAAACAAGACCAAAGTTCTCATTTAAAAATGCAGGAATCTCTTCTGGCGTTTTACTACCGCGATAATCGATCGAGTCGCCGTATTTTAACGGATTAACACCATAAACAACAAATTTGGTCTTTGTATTTAACTTTGTCAAAAAGACTGGTTTGTATAAGTTACCTGCAAAGTTAACGTTTTTATCAAAATTCTGCATTTCATTGATTGGTTGCGGATTAATGTAGTCAAAAATTTCAAGAGAGATCATTGGAACTTTGACCCCGTTATCCTGCAGCCATTTTTTCATTTTTTCATTGTGGACGATCAACCCATCAAATTTGTTAAAAAGCTTGATTTCATTTTTGGAAAAATCGCCTTGATTTAATTTAGTTGTTTCATTAGTCCGTAAAGTCTTAACATCATGAACCAGCAAATAGAATGGACAATCGTTGTATTTCTTCAATTCGTGCAATGCAATGTAACTCATAAAACGATTGTAACCAGAATATTGAAAGACAATTAATTCCGGATCAAGTTTGTAAAATGACTTCAATTGACCGGTGATTGCTTTAAACAGATATGATAACCGGGCCTTTTTTCCTTGCGGATTTTCAACCACGATGCTTTGGTAGCCTTGATCCTTCGCAATCGTAATAATGTCATCTTTTGCCTTTGAACCAGCTGTATTCGCCTGGCTTGTTTGTTCCTGAACTGTTACTAAAATCTTCGTCATTTTATACTCTCCTTCATATTAGTTTTTTACATTGATAGATTTCACCTTGGAATTTAATTATTAGTTAAATATGATTATATAACAAGAAAATATCTATTTTAAAATAATTATCAATAAAATGACTAACATTATAATTGTTATAATAGCTGATAACTTCGTAATTTTCGGAACACTATATCTAATTATTATTGGATAATTCGAATCTTTTTCATTAATCTTAAAAAGAACCGTTCCCCTATAAGATTGTTTATATAATAATTCTTTTCCCTTTTGCAATACTTTAAACTGAGGATTATATAAAATAGGAGTATTCACTTCTGCACCTTGTTTTAAACTTGCCCCGTTTAATATAAACTCATCAACTTTACGTTTTATTGAAACATTTTTAACTTTTCCATTTACAATTACATCGTTATTTATAATCCCATTCTTAAATTTCAAAGAGCGCGAAGACCAGTAATCTAAAACCCCAACGCCTGTATAATCTTTGGCAGCCATGTAACTTATTCCCTTATTTGAATCAATTTTCCAATTTCCAAAGGGCAATTGCTTACTTAAAGTTGCACGATAATTTACAGGTTTAAGATTAGAATTATTGGTAAAAGTTATCCCTTGTCCAATAAAACTAATTAAAAATATTCCTATAACACAAATATAGCCTATCTTTTTTAAACGAATGTTTTTTAATAAAAGCACAATGACATCAACATCAAAAAGGATACTAAAAAGGTTTACTGCTCCCATTAGCCTTCCTGTCCATTGAATCATTCTAAAGGGCGTATGAGATAAAATAATTAAAAATACCGTACTAATATTGGTCATTAAAAATGAATAAGCCAAAGCTATTATGGCTGCTCCTTTAGAATTCTTATTCATTTTTTTCCAGTTGAATAATCCTATAACAAATAAGATTGCTACTAAAGCGCCTACACGATTTCCTCCCCATGTAAATTGTTGTTGAATAAAGTTTCCAACATCAACTCCAGAAAGTTCTGAGCACGGTGGTATATTGGAATGGTTTTTTAACACTAAAAATAAATTAATCCAATAAAAAAGGGTCGTTCCCACTGTAAAGAAAATTTGCTTAATAAGAAGTTTCAATTTAACAATTATCTCTTCTTTTTCAATAAAAGCAACAATTAAAAATATCCCCACAATACTTATTGCAATTAATGTTGATATTACATGTGAATAAATAATTGCAGTTAAAGCTAATGGAATATAATACCATTCGCGTTTTTCATTATTTTGAATAAAGCTGCTATAGCAACCCCAAACCAACATTGGCATGAAAATCCACGCAACCGCCTGACCAATATCTCCAATTCCAAAGAAATTTCCAAACAAATAGTTAGCAAAAGTATACACTATTGAAAATAAAAATGCTTCTGCATTATTTTTATAATACTTATAGCCAAAAGTGTATGAAACAACACCTGAAATTACCATCCAAAACATTATTCCAAGGTAATACGCCAAAACTTTATTATGTATTATCGCAAATAAAACTGCGAAAGGATATAGTGGCAAACAACCATACGTCATATTAATCGGTACACCAATTCCATTCAATCCCCATGTTGCAATAAATGAAAATAACTTTCCGTGCCGCAATGTTTCACTTAAATTAACAATCCGATTTAAATGAAAAGCTAAATCAACCCCTGAGCTTATTAAGTTTGCCTTAAAAAAAGGAAATAACGCTATGAAACTTAATAAAACAAATATAGCCAGCAATTTAACATTCTTTACTATTTTTTTCACTTTAAACATTCCACCCCGATTTGAAAATAAAAAAACAGATTATTTAAAATAATCTGTTTAAACTTTTAATTTAAATATTACTCTCTGCAGCCCGTTTGGTCAAAGTAGTATTTCTTACCATCAATATTGGCATAGCCATTTTTTAGTTGCACACCGGTTTGCGGATCAAAATACCGCCAATGACCCCAAATATATTGCGAACCATATACCATTGAACCTGTACCGTCATAGTAATATGCTTTACCATCGACCGTTACAAAGTTATTTTTTACTTGAACACCCGTTTGCGGATCAAAGTAACGCCAGTGACCCCAAATGTATTGCGAGCCATAAACACGGTTTCCGTTCCCGTCATAGTAGTATGTGCCATTGGAAGTTGTAACAAAGTTATTTTTTACTTGTGCACCTGTCTTAGGATCAAAATATTGATATTTACCATTAATCTTTTGTAATCCATATACCTGACTTCCATCTGCTCCATAGTAATATGTCTGGCCATTAAATGTAGCATAGCCATTTTTAACTTGCACACCGGTTTGCGGATCGAAGCAACGCCAGTGACCCCAAATATACTGTGATCCATATACTTTACAGCCCGTATTGTCATAATAATATGTTTTGCCATCAACTGTTACAAAATTATTTTTTACTTGAACACCCGTTTGCGGATCAAAGTAACGCCAATGACCCCAAATATACTGTGATCCATATGCTTTACAACCGGTATTATCATAGTAATATGTTTTGCCATCAACTGTTACAAAATTATTTTTTACTTGAACACCCGTTTGCGGATCAAAATAATATTCCTTACCATTAATTACCTGAAAGCCGTATACCATACAACCAGTATTATCAAAATAATATACTTTGCCACCATCGTTTACAAAAGCATTCTTAACTTGTGATCCAGCTACCCCTGGCTGTGAACCCGTCCGGAAATAACGCCAGTGACCCCAAATATATTGAAGTCCATATACTTGGCAACCATTATTATCATAATAATACGTATTGCCATTTACTGTTACAAATCCGTTCTTAACCTGTGATCCAGCTACCCCTGGCTGTGAACCCGTCCGGAAATAACGCCAATGGCCCCAAATGTATTGCGAGCCATAAACTTGACAGCCATTTTTATCATAATAGTAAGTATTACCACCCACTGTCACAAATCCATCCTTAACTTGTGATCCAGCTACCCCCGGCTGTGAACCCGTCCGGAAATAACGCCAGTGACCCCAAATATACTGTGATCCATACACTTGATTACCATTATTATCGTAGTAATATGTATTTCCATTAAAGTTAACAAAGTTATTTCGAACTAATTGTCCATTATCGTAATAACGCCAATGACCGTTTTCATACACAGAACCATTTTTGGAATTCTGTAATGGTAAAACATTGACACTTGAATCAACGCCCATTCCTTTCCAATTATCAGTGTATTGCCACATGATAACTCCATCGGTACTTGGGAAATAATCAAAATCCGGACCATCTACAGCAGAAGTCGTTGGATACGAAGCAATCCAAATACAATTTCCAAAACGATTAATAATTGCTCCTAAATTTAAATGCTCTTTCATATAGTAAGCACCAGAATATAACAACGGAATGTATCCGGCATCCTTAATTCGTTGCATAAATTCAATTACTGCATTGGTATTTGCACCAACATCTCCCCATGCGCCTTCTTCATAGTCACATGCCAAGTATGTTCCTTCTGGGAGCCCTACTCGATGCGCAGCATCTATCGCATGACTTGCTTCAGCATCTGCTGCCCCAGTATTTCCGCCAAAGGTAGCATAATGATAACCTTGGACCATCATTCCGTGAGATTCAGATGAACTGATTTGACCTGCCGCATTTGGGTTAATGTAGCTTGTTCCTTGAGATACTTTAACAATTGAGAATGTTGCCCCAGCATTTGCGTATTGGGACATATCTGTACCTTGATAACTTGATACATCCACCCCTAAACTTCGATTTGGAACATAGTTCTGTGTAAATGTATTCATGTTATAAATTGTTGCTGTTTCATCTCGCCGAGCTACATTTTGACTGTCTGATAAAATCTTATCGTTTTCTTTTGCTACAGCAGGGGTGATATCCGTGTCTGTTGAAGTTGAGCTTGCATCGGCCTTCTTTGGACTTGAAACTTGTGATGAGCTCAATGATGAAGTTGAACTTAAATTATTTTCAGCAGCACTTGCCTTTGGTGAAACCGAAGATGAACTGTTGTTAGCAGATATACTTGAGACTTTGCTGCTCATTGAACTAACATTTGCTTTACTTGAACTTACAACTGGTGTTGTTTCACTCTTTTGAGTTGCCAAACTTGATGTAACTTCCAAGTTGTTATTCGAAGCATTTGATCGAATTGCACTTGCAGATGCTTGGCTGCTCTTGGGGTTTATAGAACTCGAACTAACTTTTTCACCGTTTCCTAAAGGAGATACTTTGCTTGATTGATTAGCAAGTTTCACCTGGGATTGCTGCAAACTGCTACTTGATACTTGTGATTGTCCTTTTTGCTGTACATTGTTTGGATTATTCGAAACTGAACTAACTGAATTAGCAGATACGGAGTTCGTCATTCCTGTTTCAAATAATGTAACTCCTAAAAAGACAATTGGAGCTACAACCCAATTTTTACCTGATTTATACATTTTAAATCTTTTTTTTCTTTCTGACATGTCGTCCTCCCAAAAGTATTAACTCAGCTATAACTTTATCACTTTTTGAGTTAAATATAATTAAGATTTGGAATTCTTTAAACATAAAATTAAATCTTTAGAAAAATTAAAATCAAATTTTCTTGCAAAGTGTGCATCCGAAGCAACTATCTCATCATAGTTACTTTCATCCAAAATCGCAGGATAACTACCATATTGTTTTTCCCACTTAATGAAACGATGATTATTATTTACAATTCTCTTCTTTAATTCTTGGTTATTTCCAATGATTGTTTGCATCCAAAATTCATCTGAACAAAAACCTTTTTTAAAGATTTCCATTACATTGAGATTCTTTTGAGCGAATTCGACTAAATATCGAACTACATCAATGGGAAGATCCACCCACTGTGAGCCAGTATAAATCTCGCCATTAAATTTATATTTTTTCAATTTATTTACATGTAACATCGTCTGGATCATCATTGATAATCGATGGTAAATTTTTCCGTATAAAGATTTACGGTTGATTTTATCATAATTAAAGTAATATTTTTGCCAATAGATTATAGGTTCGCCACTTTTTTTAATACCGTCTACTTTTTCGATACTCATATAAATCTTATCGTTATTTTGATAAAAAGAATAAATATCTTCCAGTTTTTTTACTGGCCAATCTTGTCCAGAGATTACATGCACATATGATATTTTTGAATTTTTAATTACTTCCTTCATCATAAGCAATGTTGCTTGAGCAACACTCCATGCACCCCAATTAACACTTATAAATGAATAATATTTAATTCCTAATTCATTCAGTCGTTTTTCTTGATCCCAAGTTAAGTTTACTTTTTTATCAAAATGAATATATACTTCAAATTTGCTTGTTAAAAGAGCTCCTAACTTGATTACCTGATCAATTCCTTTATGGGCTAATATAATAACTGCTTGCATTTTTAATCTCCTAAATATATTAAATATTATATATAATATTTTTGATTCGCTTCACCTTACTTAGTTATTGTACCAGTATATCAGTGATTTACAATTTTTCCATTACACTCATTTGTAGATCATATATATAAATTTTTCAGTGATTATCAGCTTATATATTATATACCATTACGTAAATTTTTATTTTTTGTAATTCAATTGTTTTAACATCCAAATTACGTTATATTTTTAATATTAAAAACAAAGGATTGAGAAATGATGAACAATTCAAAAAAATGCTCTTTTATCGTGACCATGATCACGTTCATTTTGATGATTAGCATAACTGCATTGCGGCCCGTTCATGCCGATGATGATGGCCCTGAATATACGATCAGTAAGCTTAACATCAACTGTCAGATTGAAAAAAACGGGGCCGTTCGATTAACGCGAACCGTAACGTACAATTTTGATGACGATGCGGATGGTTTGACGTATCAGCAAGAACTGCCGAAAACCAATTCGCCGTATCATGTTGAAAAAGTTGAAATTGCAGATAACAATGCCAAACTGAAACCGATTCAACAAAATGATTCTGGAAATAATAATACATATACTGTCACTCAGGGAGACAAGGACGATACTTTCTTAATCAAAACGTATCACTCTGTCGACTGTGATAACAACGTCACGATTCGTTACGTCTTTACAATGAATGACGCTATCACCAACTATGCGGATGCCGCACGGTTAAACTACAAAGTGATCGGCAATGATACTGATGTGACGCAAAAGAATGTCCATATTAAATTTAATTTTGGTCAGAAAAACTTAACTCCATTTAAGGCTTGGATTCATTGTGATGCATTCCATACTCAAAACGTTTCCGCTAAAGATGGAACTTTGAGTCTTGCCATTAAGAAACTGCCCGCTAATAAATACGTTGAAGCAGATATTCTTTTCCCGAAATCAGTTACTGCACAAAACCAAAATGTCAAAAACTCCAAAATCATTAACAAAACGATTACGCAGGAAAAGAAAATCACCCGCGAACGGGAACTTTCATTTTTCTTAAATTACTGTTTGCTTCCGCTCGTTATCATCGGATACGCTGTCCTTCGTTTCTTAATCGTTAGACGAAAGGCCCAAAAAGCAAAAGTTCTTAAAGTCGATGAAATTCCGCATAACTTTGATATTCCAACAATGCCCGTTGGAATGGCGAATGCTTTATTAAAAGAACGCGGATCCATTTTCAACGACAAAGGAATCGATAAGTTCAATGCGTTTACCGGTGAACTGCTTCAGCTTCATAACGAAGGTAAAATTGAAATTGAAAGTCTTGATGATGACTATCGAATCACTCTTAAAGATTCTTCAATTATCAATGGTAAATTTTCGAAGAATGAAGATATTTACAGCCTGCTATTTTATGTCATTGGCGATGGGCAACAATTCACCCTTAATCAACTTAAAGATGCAGTAATGGAAGACAAGCACCGTGCCAAAGAGGTTTCAAAAGCCCTTGATAACTGGTTCAACGAATACCTTGAAACCGTTAAACGGTGGTACACGATCCCCGTAGCTGATAAGATTTCAGATAATAATCAAAACTATCTCATCATGACTTTGTTGATTTTATTAGGATGGGTAAATCGTAAAGATTGGGATTTAAAAATCGTGCTCATTGCGTTAATTTGTTTGGCAACCGTTCTTCTTTTTCTCTTCGCATATCGTCACAATACAAACTTCAATGCGGAGGGTTTAAAAAAGTATATCCGAATTGCCGGTTTCCAGAAAATGCTGCATGACACAAGTGATTTTAAAAATTCACAGCTTAGTGATTTAATTTTATGGAAAGATATTTTGCCATACGCTGCAGGCTTTGGGCTTGCCCCGAAAGTCCTTAAACGACTCCATCAAGACTTCTCTGACGCTGAATTTGTTTCAACATTCGGTCCCAATAATAGTTTTTACTATGATGACCAAGATGGCGAAGACTTTTATGGCCAAGTTCACTCGACTTTCTCAGATGCTAGCAACCGCGCCAGCAACGGGAGCTCTTCATCCGGCGGATTTGGAAGTTCCGGTGGCTTTGGCGGCGATTCCGGTGACGGCGCGTTTTAAGGTAAAACAAAGAGGCTGTGACAATCACAGCCTCTTTTTTATATTCACATAATCGGGTTCCAAAACAAACGAGCTGCGTGGAAGGACGCAAACCTCCGAATCTATACTGCGCGATTCGTTTGCTTTTCTGCTTCCACCACGCTCGTTTTTTGCGTTTTGTCACACCTTCTTATTTAACCTTTGCCAAGAAGTATTTCTTCTTTCCGCGCCGGATAACAACGTATTTACCGTCAAAAGCAGCGGTTGGGTCAAGTTCATATTCAAGATCCTGGATCCGCTCACCGTTGACCCGAATTGCCCCGTTCTTAACATCTTCCCGGGCTTGCCGCCGTGATGGTTCAATGCCGTTATCAACCAACCAAATTACAAGGTTTTGTTTTTCACGTGAAACTTCAACGGATGGCATTTTACCAAAGACTTGTTCAACTTGTTCTGCTGTTAATTCTTTGATGTCACCACTGAATAAAATTTCAGAAATTTTTTCGGCTTCGTGCATTGCATCTTCACCATGAACAAAAGTTGTAACTTCACGGGCTAATGCGCGTTGGGCTTCCCGCTTTTCAGGTTGGGTCTTCATCTTTTCAGCCAAGGCATCGATTTCATCATGGCTTAAGAAAGTGAAGTACTTCAAGTATTTCACAACATCACGGTCATCTTGGTTCAACCAGAATTGGTAGAATTCATATGGTGATGTCTTCTTTGGATCAAGCCATACAGCACCGCCGGCAGTCTTTCCAAATTTAGTTCCGTCAGCCTTCAACATCAATGGAATCGTCAGACCGAAGACTTTGGCATCCTGACCTTCCTTTTTATGGATCAAATCAATTCCGGCAGTGATGTTGCCCCATTGATCAGAACCGCCAATTTGTAATTGCACATCGTGATCACGATACAATGTCAAAAAGTCGATTGATTGCAGGATTTGGTATGTAAATTCAGTAAATGAAATTCCGTTTTCCAACCGGCTAGCAACAACGTCTTTCCGAATCATGGTATTAACGTTAAATTCTTTCCCATAATCGCGGAGGAAATCTAACAAGTTGAATTGTGAAAGCCAATCAAAGTTATTCACAAACGTTACGTGACCGCTGCCGCCGAAAAGCCGGGTAACTTGTTCCGTCAACGCTTGAACGTTGTGTTCAACTTGTTCCTTGGTTTGGAGTTGCCGCTCAGTCTTACGTCCACTGGGATCTCCAATCGAACCGGTTCCGCCTCCAACTAAAATGTATGGGTGGTGCCCAGCCATTTCAAACCGTTTCAACATGATAAACGGAATCAAATGACCAATGTGCAAACTATCACCGGTTGGATCTGTTCCGCAGTATAATGAAATTTTCTTTTCGTTTAATAATTCGCGTAAGCCTTCTTCATCAGTTTCCTGATTGATTGCGCCGCGCCATTTTAAATCTTCTAAAATGTCCATGTTTGACCTCCATTACCTCGCATCCAAATAAAAAGTCCCCGGAAATTAATCCAGGGACGAACTCAGTCGTGGTACCACCCAACTTTACACAAATGTGCCTCTTACTGGAAAACGCCAGTCCGGTGCATCACTAAATGAAAGTGTAATTCGATCCTCACCATGGATTAGCTTCCAGCAACCGCTAACTTTCTGAACCAGTGGGTGATGCTCTACTGAATTTCCGATGCTGATATTCTGTTTTTATTAAAGCATGATTTCATTTAACGGTCAACATCACCAATCGCGATTCTATCACCTATTTTCACATTATGATAGAATTAGATATAAGCTCAAAGGAGGAATTATCCATGACTGTAAATATTTATGATTCAGTAAACCAAGTTGCAAGTGACTTACCCCAAACGCAACAATTTATGGCTGTTCAAAACGCATTTGCAGCTTTAAAACAAGACCAAGTTGCATTCAGTATGTACAAAGAATTCAGCGAATTACAAGAAGTTTTACGCAACGCTCAATTAAATGGTCAACAACCAAAAGAAGAAGACGTGAAAAAACTTCAAGAATTGGCTAAAAAGATGAACGACATGGATGCCGTTAAGAACTTAATGGCTGCTGAACAATCATTAAATCAATTGTTAAACGACATTAATTCAATCATCATTAAGCCAATCAATGACGTTTATGATTTAAACGACTAATTAAATTTTTCAAAGGGGACAGCGGTTCTGGCCGTTGTTCCTTTTTTGGTTGAAGTATAGTAAGATTACTGAAGATATTAAAAAGAACGAGGTTTCTTAGTTATGGAAAAAATAATCGCAACGATCAGCGAAAGTGCCGTTAACGGGACAAACGCTGGTTCCAAAGCGAAAGATGATATTATTCAAATTTCCCAAAAAGCCGGGTTTAAGCCAATGATCATCACTAACCCGCCTTCACATTTAAGCAAACTTGCATTTTTAATTAAATCTTATTGCGGCGGATTGAAGAAGCAATACCAAACTAATGCTGATTTGATTGTTTTCCAGTATGCCGGTTACTTTAATTTCACTACTGATATTTCGTTGAAAGAATTGCGCAAATATAACCCAAACGCCAAGCTTGTTTTGTTAATCCATGACGTTGCGGCTTTGCGTTACCAACAAGATAAAGACTGGCAACGTGAATCAAAAATTTTCAACTCTGTTGACGGCCTGATCGTTCACAACAGCAAAATGAAACAATGGTTTGAAGATCATGGAATCACAACACCAATGGTTTCCCTTGAAATCTTTGATTACTTGACCGCCTTACCAATCAACAATAATGACTTTAACCGGAAAGTTGTTTTTGCCGGTAACTTGGAAAAATCAACGTTTTTAACGAAATTAGCCGTTAACACGCAAATCGATTTGTTTGGTCCGAAGCCGGCTGACCACTACCCGCAAAATATTACTTACCAAGGAATTAAAAAACCTGACAAACTGGCTAAATTCCTTACTCAAAGCCTTGGTCTCGTTTGGGATGGCGATAGTATTCACGAATGTGACGGGTTAATGGGCAATTATGAAAAGTACAATGACCCCCATAAAGTTTCGTTATACTTAAGCTCTGGTCTTCCGGTAATCTTATGGAAACAGGCTGCTTTAGCTGATTTCATCACTAAAAATAATCTTGGAATCGCAATTGATGATCTAGCTAACTTAGATAATGAAATCGCTCAAATCACACCAGAACAATACGATGAAATGAAAAAGAATGTTCATCGCGTTGCAAAAGAATTAAGAGCAGGAAAGCATACTCTTACAGCGTTAAAAAATATATAAAAAGCATAAAAAATACAGTTTTGAATGATATGCACCCCAAATCTTGGACAAAATAAATCCAAGATTTGGGGTGTTTTTTATGCGTTTTTCAAAACAAGATAAGATTAATATTTATCTTCTTTATCAAAAAGGATATCCGTATTCAAAAGTACGACA
>DWVG01000057.1 GCA_019120355.1 Candidatus Ligilactobacillus faecavium | reverse complement strand
ATAAGATTGGCCAATTTTGTAAATATCAATTTAATCTAAAGGAAAAAAATAACGAAATCCAATTTTTTAAATTGAATTTCGCTATTTTTATAATCGAGGCTGTTTATTGAATACTTATGTCACAGTCTCCTCGTTTTTCAATCTGATACTGATGATCCAGCTCATGAACCATATAATTGACCGCCTTCATGATCTCCCGGCGAGTAATAATTCCCTGAAAGACATTTTGTTGGTCTGTAACCACCAAAAATGGCTGGTCCACAAGCAGATGCAACAGCTCTTCAACACTTTCTGTATTCGTAACCGTTGGGACATCGCGTTGCATAACGTCCGCAACTGTTTGCTCGCTTAATCCAGTTGGATCAATTCCGTTTAATCCCAGCATTGAATCGGTAATCATTGCAAGTGAAATCAATCCCTTAAAATGCTGTTCATTATCTAAAACCGGAATTTTGGAATACCGTACTTTTGTCAAAACTAAAAAGGCATGGTTCAATGGATTACTTTCAAAAACATTTGCGACCTTATCCGCCGAAATCAGAAAATGTTCTCGTTGATTTTCAATTAGCGTTTCAGCTGCATTTGCAATCATCGCGTTTCTCCCTTCCACTCCTCTTTCTTTTATTTTACATGATTTTTCGTAACAATTACGAATTTTGTGAGGAAAAAATAAGAAACAGTTTTTACAAAAAAGGAGACGGAATCCAATTCCGTCTCCTTTTAATTTCAATTAACGATTATTTATTTAACCGTTCGTCTAATTCTTTTGTTTTTTCTTCATAACCTGGACGGCCTAAGAGAGCAAACATGTTTTGCTTGTATTCTTCAACCCCTGGTTGGTTGAATGGGTTAACCCCGTTCAAGTAACCTGAAATTGCAACGGCAATTTCGAAGAAGTACATTAAGTAACCTAATGTATATTCTGTTTGGTCAGGAATGTTGATAAGCATTTCTGGAACACCACCATCAGTGTGAGCAACGACAACCCCTTCACAAGCTTTCTTGTTAGCGTCGTCCATTGTCTTACCCTTCAAGTAGTTCAAGCCATCAAGGTTCTTGTCATCCATTGGAACATCAATGTTGTGGTTTGGCTTTTCAACATTGATAACTGTTTCCATCAAAGCACGACGGCCTTCTTGGATGTATTGACCTAATGAGTGCAAGTCAGTTGTAAAGTTAGCTGATGATGGGTAAATGCCCTTGCCATCTTTACCTTCTGATTCGCCCATTAATTGCTTCCACCATTCTGTGAAGTACATCAATGATGGTTCGTAGTTTTCAAGTAATTCAATGTTGTAGCCCTTGCGGAATAAGATATTACGTAAAGCAGCGTATTGGTAAGCTTCGTTCTTTGATAAATCTGGATCTGAGTATGCTTCACGAGCATCTGCAGCACCCTTCATTAATTGATCAATGTCAACACCTGAAGCAGCGATTGGTAACAAACCAACTGGTGTTAATACTGAGAACCGACCACCAATGTCATCAGGAATGATGAATTCTTCATAACCTTCGTCGTCAGCTAATGTCTTCAATGCACCCCGAGCACGGTCTGTTGTTGCGTAGATCCGTTCACGAGCGCCTTCCTTACCATACTTTTCTTCCAACTTTTGTTTGAAGATCCGGAATGCCATGGCCGGTTCCAAAGTTGTTCCAGATTTTGAAATAACGTTAACTGAGAAGTCACGGTCGCCAATAACTTCTAATAAGTCATATAAGTATGATGATGAAAGTGAGTCGCCGGCAAAGAAAATTTGAGGAGCATTACGTTTGTCGGCGCCAATTAAGTTGTAGAAGTTGTGGTTTAAGAATTCAATTGCAGCCCGAGCACCTAAGTATGAACCACCAATTCCTAAAACAACCAATACTTCTGAATCTGATTGAATCTTCTTAGCAGCTTTTTTGATTCGTTCGAATTCATCCTTATCGTAATCAACAGGTAAATTCAACCAACCTAAAAAGTCATTTCCTGCGCCTGTACCTTGACGCAATTCTTCATCTGCAGCATTCACCATTGCTTGCATTTGTCCAAGTTCATAGTCGTTAACGAACTTGCTTAAGTTTGAGCTATCAAATTTAATGTGAGCCATCGTAATATCTCCTTTTCCTAAAAATTATTACGCTTACATTATACAATATTTTTCACCGAATGACACAGAAAAAACACGATAAATTATTATTTATGCTTATAAATCCTTAAAAATAAATGATTTGATTTCAAAACCTTCTTTAATTAATTCCAAAAAAGACTGCAACCAAATTTGGCGCAGCCTTTCGATTATTTCCTATTTAAGAATTCCCAGTAAGAATCCACCTAAAATAACCATTAATGATCCAATCACAACGTAAACCCATTCACGCTTCGTCTTCTTTTCACCCAAGAAGAAGATTGAGCCAAATGTTGAAATTACGATTCCCATTTGTGAGAATGAAAAACTAATTGCCAACCCAACCATTGTTGTGGCTTCAAACATGAACAGATTCCCTGTTCCCCATACTAAACCGGTAAGAATATTTTTGTAAGTTTCCTTCTTAAATGCGTTCTTTCCAAGCGCAAACATTGAAGCTCCTAAAACCATTCCGATGGCTTGCGGCAAAACCATCGCCCGGGTATCAACATTGGCCCAGTGAACAACAACGGTATAGCCTAAGTAGCCAAGCGTTGATAAGATCAATGCCCGAGCCCCGCCGTTCCAGTCTTCACTGACCCGCTCAGCATTTACGGCAGCATTCTTTTTATCATGTAAGGCAGTCAATGTTGCCCCAATAACAAGAATGATCAAAGCAAGTGAACCAATTGATAATTGACGCTTCGTTGTCCATTCATGGAACAAAATTACGCCGGCTAAAGCGTTCGTTACCAATTGAGCTCCAGTTGAAATTGGAATTGCTTTTGAAACCCCAATCGATTTCATTGCATGGAACTGTTGATTTTGTCCTAAACTCCAGAATAATCCTGAAATCAACCCAACGATCCATAATTTCCATGTACAGTTGGCCATAAAGTGTCCCCAGCTGCACAGCGTCATCATAATTGCGAATAACAAGGCACCCCAAGTCATTCCAAGAGTTTGTTGGTTAGCAGTTCCTCCCAACTTTCCACTAATTAATCCAATACTCCCCCATGCTAATGCGGGAATTAAGGCAATTAACATTGTAAAAATTCCTTCCTTCTAAATGTAATCTCTTCCAGTCAGTATTTACCCAATATACACGAGTTTTAATTTTTACGCAAGGGCTTTCAAGAATTAAACATTCACTAAATCTCAAAATTCACTTAACTAAATAGTTCAATCTGGGGTATTATGTAATAAGTATGATGAGGAGAGTTAGGTATTTTTCCTATCTCTCCTCTTTATCCATTTTTAAATCTAAATTTGTATATTTGGTTTAAATTCAAAGGAAAGGACGCTTTAATCGTGCGTTTTAAAAAGTTTCATCAATTTTTAAACACTCGATGGGGTTATTTCACGTTACTTGCCTCACTATTTTGGCTAAAAACAATTTTAGTTTACCTCATTGATTTCCGTTTAGGTGTCAAAGGAATATATGAATACTTTGTTTTACTGATCAACCCGATTGCAACCACATTGCTTTTACTTGGGTTGGCTCTTTACGTTAAACGGGGAGTTCCCGCGTACATTTTCATGACGCTCATTGACATTGCAAACACCGCGTTGCTGATGTTCAATGTTATTTATTACCGAGAATTTACTGATTTTATGACAATCAACGTTATTTTCGGCTACTCTTCCGTTTCGGAAGGATTAAGTACAAGTTCGCTTGCCCTGCTCAAGCCGCAAGATTTAATCGTCGTTGCCGACTTGATTTTGGTTGCAATTGGATTTATCACCCGTTTCTTAAAGGTTGATCCTAATCCAATTCCGAAAAAGCAGGCCGTCGCAATGACTTCATTTTCAGTTTTCATGTTACTTTTTAACATTGTATTAGGTGAAATCAGCCGGCCGCAATTGCTTACCCGGACATTTGACCGTGAATACCTGGTTAAGTTTCTTGGGCTAGACTCATTTACTGTATATGATGCCATTAAAACAGCAAAGAACAATCACGCGCGCAATAGCGCCACGAGTTCAGATTTAAATAAGATTCTAGAATTCAATAAGGAAAACTATGCCAAACCAAATCCAAAAATGTTTGGGATTGCCAAAGGGAAAAACGTTATTATTATTCACCTGGAAAGTTTCCAACAATTCTTGATCAACTATAAATTGAACGGTCA
>DWVG01000056.1 GCA_019120355.1 Candidatus Ligilactobacillus faecavium | reverse complement strand
CGCCATAAAGGACCTCTTGCCGGTTAAATTTTAATTTTTCAATTAAATGGTTCCCAATCATTTGACTGGAACCGACTTGTCCTAAAACAAGCGGTGGCCGCTGCCGGCATCGCTTTACAAACTCGCAGACCACCTGCATCCTTATCGCTTTTGTTTGATTATTAAAGTATCTTTCCCAATCGGTTGCGGTCAGGTAACTAATGTGGGTCAAATCAAAATTTTCTGTAAAAAATTGATTCGTTAATTGTGGAACCTTCCGCGGCGCACAAAATTGCGAAAGTAAAAGTCCAAATAGTTCCCGGTCACTTAACTTAGTTGCCCCATAACGTTTGACCTGTTTTTCTAAATAATCAGCTCGAAATTGATTGGTTAACGTCATTTAAAAACACCTCCATTTACAAATTCGCAAATGGAGGTGTTTTTTAATCTTTAATAAAATCAATCACTGCATTTAAGTCCGGTTGAATCGTTAACGTATGTTTCCGTTCAAACTCTTCCGGTTGAATGTAGTCCGGCACCATAATCACTGGGATTTCAGCCCGGTTAGCCGCCTTGATTCCATTGGTTGAATCTTCAATGATGATTGCTTTTTCTTTGTCTGGCCGCCCCGCCTTTTCCCATGCTTTTAAGAAAATTGCTGGTGAAGGTTTGGCCTTTTGAACATCATTCGCTGAAACGATAAAATCGAATCGGTTTTCAAAATTCGTTTCTTTAAGGTAAAAATCAATATCTTCCCGATAATTGCTCGAAGCCAATCCATATGGAATATGATGATCTTCTAAATAGCGAGCTAAATCTAAGAAACCAGGTTTAAATTTCAACATTCCTTCTTTTACGACCGGAAGGATTTCATCCCGGCTTAATTCCAAAAAGCGTTTGATCAATTCTGGATCGCCATAATCGGCAACCATTTGGTTATACATTAAGTCGTACCCGCCGCCAATAAACTGTTTGTAATAATCAAACGTAAATTCAAATCCTAATTTTTGAGCTGCTTTTTGATCAGCTGCAAAATACATTTTTTCAGAGTCGTATACGACCCCATCCATATCAAAGATCATTGCATCAATTTTCATTTTCATTCTCCTCATCATTTACAAAATAATGACGCACTTCGGAAATGAAGTAAAGCGACCCCGTGAAGAGTAAAACGTCATCTTCATCCATCGTTTGAATCGTATTAATTAAGGCCTGTTGCCACTGAGCAGCAACATTCACTTCCGGAAATTCTTCCTTGATTTTTTGCGGATCAATTACCGGCCGCGGACTGTTAAACTGCGTTACCGTAACATCAACGTTTGAAAGTTTTAACAGTTCCGTCAGCATCTCTTTGGGCTGCTTGTCAGCTAAAATCGAAGTAATAACGTGGATCTGGCGATTATGGAACCGATCCGTTAATAATTTCGCGATTTTTTTGACTGCCTGAATATTATGTGCTCCATCTAAGATGATCAACGGTGATTCGTTTACCCGTTCAAACCTTCCCGGCCACTTCGTTTGGGGAAGGGCACGCTTGATATCCGCCCCTTGCAGATTCCAATGTTCTCTTTCAGCCAGCAATTCAACTGCCGTAATTGCCAAAGCCGCATTTACAACCTGATAATCTCCCATCATTTCAAGGTGAACATTTTTCAAATGGACTTCGCTAAAATCATAATCAAAATTTTCACCCCAGCCATTATTCGGTAATAACGGCGCTTTGATTTGGTCATTGATCTTATATACGGGAGCATTCATCTGCTGTGCTTTTTCCGTAATGACTGCCAAAAGATCCTGAGGTAAATCTGCAACCACGACCGGAATATCTTGTTTGATTATTCCGGCTTTATTTCGCGCAACATCTTTTAATGTCGGACCAAGATACTTTAGATGATCTTTCGCTACTCCAGTAATAACCGATATTAGCGGCTGGATCACGTTTGTTGAATCATACGTTCCACCTAACCCAACTTCAATCACCGCATAATCAACCTGCTGTTCTGCAAAATACTTGAACATGATTGCCGTGTCGATTTCAAATTCCGTTGGTCCGCCACCACGATCGGCCCAATCTTTATCCATTTGCGCAACAATTGGCTGAATTTCATTTACCATTCGCACTAAATCATTATCCGGGATCATTTCACCGTTAATACAGATGCGATCATTGAACTTAATAATGAATGGCGAGGTAAACGAACCGACTTTAAATCCATTTTCAATTAAAAGTTGCCGAATATAAGCCGTTGTCGACCCTTTTCCATTAGTCCCCGTTACATGAATCATTTTAAGTTTTTGTTGTGGATCACCTAGCCGCTTGCAAAAGTCCTCCATTCGATCAAGCGTCGGAATCTTTTTAAATTTCGTACGTCCGTGAATAAAAGCCAAAGCATCCTGGTAAGTTAACTGTTTCACGATAAATCCCTCTCTTGCATCATTTCTTCCATTATATAAAAAGAGAAGATTGAACTTCAATCTTCCCTTCCAAATTATTTATCTAATTCAGCTTGTAATTGGCTAATCCGATCATTGGTTGATGCCAGTTTTTCCTTATAGTTTGCAAGTTTTTCGCGTTCCTTGCCAACCACTGCTTCTGGTGCATTGGCAACGAATTTTTCATTACCAAGTTTCTTTTCGCCGCGAGCAACTTCTTTTTCAAGTTTGGCTGCTTCGCCTTGAAGCCGTTTGATTTCTTCGTTCAAGTCAATCAAATCGGCAAGCGGCAGGTAAACTTCGGCCCCGGTGATCACTGATGTCATTGCCAACGCCGGCGCTTCAACATCCGCATTGATTTCTAAATGCTTTGGATGACAGAACCGTTGAATGTAATCAACATTGTCTTCAAAAATCTTCTTGGTTTCGTCATCCTTCGTCTTAATTAAAATATCAATTGCTGATGACATTGGTGCGTTTACTTCTGCCCGGCTGTTTCGCACAGACTTGATCAATTCGATCAAGTTTTCCATTTGCCGTTCAGCATCTTGGTCATCAAATTCAGCGTGAACTTCAGGATACTTTGCAACCACGATTGATTTGCCTTCATGCGGCATTGTCAACCAGATCTTTTCGGTTACAAATGGAATTACCGGATGAAGGAGCCGCAACGTTTGATCAAGTACATAGCAAAGAATTGCTTGAGTGTTCTTCTTTAACTTTTCATCAGAACCATTCAAGTTTTCCTTGGCCATTTCAATGTACCAATCACAGAAGTCATTCCAAATAAAGTTGTACATTGCCCGGCCCGCTTCACCAAATTCAAAGGTATCAAAGAAATGAATGACATCTTTGACCGTGTCGTTTAACCGACTGATGATCCATTTATCAGCTAATTGCCATTCTTCTTTTGGCGGTAATTCAGCCTTCGTATCTTCATCAAGGTTCATGATTACGAACCGGCTGGCATTCCAGATCTTGTTGATGAAGTTCCATGCACCGTCCATCTTTTGGTATGAGAACCGGATATCTTGACCTGGAGTTGATCCCGTTGTTAAGAACCACCGCAATGCATCCGTCCCATACTTATCGATGACATCCATTGGATCGATTCCGTTTCCAAGTGACTTACTCATCTTCCGGCCTTGTTCATCCCGAATCAACCCGTGTAAAACAACGTTCTTAAATGGTGTCTTTCCAGTAAATTCAAGACTTTGGAAAATCATCCGTGATACCCAGAAGAAGATAATATCGTATCCTGTAACCAAAGTACTTGTTGGGAAGTAACGCTTGAAGTCTTCGGCATCTGTATCTGGCCAACCCATTGTTGAAAATGGCCATAATGCACTACTGAACCATGTATCTAAAACATCCGGATCTTGTTCCCAGCTTTCAGCATCTTCAGGCGCTTCCATGCCAACATATGTTTCGCCGGTTTGCTTGTTATACCATGCTGGAATCCGGTGACCCCACCATAATTGGCGTGAGATAACCCAGTCGTGAATGTTTTCCATCCATTGGTTCCAAGTATGTTCAAACCGTTTTGGAACAAAGTTGACCTTGTCGCCATCCTTTTGGTTCTTCAATGCCATTTCAGCTAACGGTTTCATCTTAACGAACCATTGTGTTGACAACCGCGCTTCAACTTGAACCCCTGTCCGTTCTGAGTGACCGACACTGTGAACGATTGGTTCGATTTTCAACATGTAGCCTTCGTCTTGAAGATCCTTAACGATTGCTTTCCGGGCTTCAAACCGGTCCATGCCCTCATACTTGCCGGCATTTTCATTCATCGTTGCATCTTCATTCATAGTGTTGATGCGTTTCAAATTATGCCGGTTACCAACCTTAAAGTCGTTCGGGTCGTGAGCCGGAGTGATCTTAACCATTCCGGTTCCGAATTCTGGGTCAACGTATTGATCAGCAATGATTGGAATGTGGCGGCCTTGGAGCGGCAAAACAACTTCCTTGCCAACTAATTCCTTGTACCGTTCATCACTTGGATTAACCGCAACGGCAACGTCCCCAAACATTGTTTCCGGACGGGTCGTTGCAATTTCAATGTAGTGTTTGCCGTTGAAGGTGTAGTCTTCATCAACAAACGGATATTTAACGTGGTAGAATGCCCCTTCATCATCTTGGTGGATAACTTCAATATCTGATAAGGCTGTCCGGGCTTGCGGATCCCAGTTAATGATGTATTCGCCCCGGTAGATCAAACCTTTATTGTATAAATCAACGAAGACTTTCCGAACGGCCTTTGATAACCCGTCATCTAAAGTAAACCGTTCGCGATCATAATCAACGGAAATTCCCATCTTTGCCCATTGTTTGTGGATAATATCACTGTATTCGTGAACCCAATCCCAAACCTTTTCAACAAATTTTTCACGGCCAAGGTCATAACGGGTAACGCCTTCTTCACGCAATTGAGCTTCAACCTTTGCTTGAGTTGCAATTCCCGCGTGATCAGTTCCTGGAACCCATAATGTATCATAGCCTTGCATCCGTTTTTGCCGAATCAGCATATCCTGCAAAGTATTGTCCCATGCATGGCCTAAATGCAACTTCCCGGTAACATTTGGCGGCGGAATAACAATTGAATATGGCTTGGCTTTTTTATCGCCGCTTGGCTTAAAAACGCCGTCTTTAACCCATTTTTCGTAACGACCCGGTTCAACTTCTTTAGGATCGTACTTGGTTGACATATCGATTTCTCTCATCAGTCGATTCCTTTCATTTTTAAATTTTACTGGCGGATATAAAAAAGGCACTGCCGTCAACATAGGACGACAATGCCGTGGTACCACCTAAATTGAAAGTGAACTAATTCACTTTCCGCTTAGCTGATTAATGATAACGGACTGTCAGCCAATCCGGTTATTCTTAATATCCGTTCAGAATAACAGCTCCCAAGCTACAAACATCCGGTCCATTTCGACTTTCGCAACCTCCGTCTTTTCTGGAAAATGAACATCAGATATCCCTCTTGTTCTCTGCTTATAGTTGTATTCTAATCTGCAATTCAATAATCGTCAAGCAGATTAAAGAAGTTCAGCAAAGCTTTCTTGGTTAGCATTCATAAATTCATCAGAACTGTTAATTTCGGTAATTTGAATTCCATCAAGTGCGCGTTGAATCAAGCCATCAACATCTAAGCGTTCTTCATATTGACGTGCCCGATCAATTCGCGGCTTAGTCTTCGGAGCTGGCGGTGCAAAGACCGTGCAGCAATCTTCAAACGGTTGGATCGATAAGTCAAACGTATCGATTTTTTGGGCAATCTCAATGATTTCATTTTTATCCATTGAAAGAACCGGCCGCAAAACCGGCATCGTGGTGACATCGTTAATCGCTGCCATACTTTCAAGCGTCTGTGATGCCACTTGGCCTAACGCTTCACCATTAAAAATGGCAAGCCCTTTCCGTTTTTTAGCAATCTTTTCAGCTAACCGCAACATAAAGCGCCGTTGAATCGTCATCAAATATCCTTCTGGGACTTCATGTTTGATCGTTTCTTGGATTTCTGTAAATGGAACTTGAATAAATTTGATTGTTCCAACATACGGTGCCAATTTTGCCGTTAATTGCTTTGCCTTATTTAATGCCTGTTCACTTGTATATGGCGGGCTGAAAAAGTGGACCATTTCAATGGCAACTCCCCGTTTCATTGCAAGGTAGCCTGCAACCGGTGAGTCGATTCCGCCAGACAACATCAGCATTGCCTTTCCAGCTGTTCCAACCGGCAAACCGCCAGCCCCATTGATTTTTCCGTATGACAAGAAAATTCCATCTGGTCGTACTTCACACCTTAACGTTACATCCGGGTCTTTCATTTTAACGTGAATATCATCAAAGGCTTGTAAAATCGTGCCGCCTAAAAGATCATTCATCGCATTTGTATCATATTTGAATTTATGATCTGAACGCCGGGTATTGATCTTAAACGTTAATCCGGGATGATATTTTTCTTTCATCATTTCAATCGCCATTGCTTGAACTTTCTTAACGTCCCGCTCAACCCTTACTGATGGCGAAAAGTTTTGGATTCCAAAAACCTGACCCAACCGGGCCATTACCTTTTCTGAGTCTTCACCGTTTAATTGGATATGCATCCGATCACGGTGCGCCGCAATCTTTAAATTTGGAAATTCATGCAATGCTTGGCGAACATTGTATCCTAACCGATCAATAAAATTTTTGCGGTTCTTTCCTTTCGTTGAAAGTTCACCGTAGCGAACCATAATTTCTGAATATTGCATCAAAATCCTCCATTATGAGTTGATCATTTTAAATTCTTCATATAATCTATCGAAAACGCGGTTGAATTCATCCGCTTCTTCAAGCGTATTATGCTCATCAAGGCTGACCCGCACAGCTGAAGTTGCAATCTTTTCTGGAACTTTCATTGCAGCCAACGTTCCTGCAATGTCACCCTTCTTTGATGAACAAGCACTCGTCGTTGAAATATAAATATTATATTTTTCAAATGCATGCACGATCGATTCACCGCGAACACCATCAATTGTGAAACATAAAATATGTGGTGCAAACGTTTCATCATTCTTTGAAAAAATATGCACTTTATCAAATTGGCTGATATGCTGATAGATTCGATCTTTAATTGCCCGTTGATGAGCGACTTTTTGGTCTTCATCGTCCATCAAAAGGCGAAGCGCCTTAGCCATTCCGGCAATTGCTGGCAAGTTTTCCGTTCCGCCCCGTAAATTCTTTTCTTGACCGCCGCCGTCGATCAATGGTTGAACCATCCGGCCGCGTTTCTTGTACATAAAGCCCGTTCCGCGCGGTGCATGGAACTTATGACCTGAAAATGCAAGGAAATCAACCCGCGGATTCCGAATCAACTTTTCAACCCCTTTGCCAATCGCTTGAACCGAGTCAACGTGAAAATGAATCTTCGGATAGTCATTTAAGATTTCAGCAATTTCTTCAATTGGTTGAATCGTTCCGATTTCATTATTGATTGCCATAATTGAAACTAAGATCGTATCTTTCCGAATTGCTTGGCGAACATCTTCGGGTGAAACCCGGCCTTCATCATCAACTGGCAGATAAGTCACGTCAAAGCCCATCTTTTCAAGGTGCTTCATGCTGTTCATTACCGCTGCATGTTCAACACTTGACGTAATAATGTGCTTCCCGTATGGCCGTTTTTCCATGGCAGTTCCCTTAATTGCCCAATTGTCACTTTCCGTTCCGCCACTTGTAAAATAGATCTCATCCGGATAGCAATTCATCAAATCCGCAATTTGCTTCCGTGACTGTTCAAGCAGATTAAACGCCTTTTCGCCCCATGAATGAAGCGATGATGAATTTCCCCAAATATTTTGACAAACCGCATCATATGTTTGCAAAACTGAAGGATCCATTTTAGTTGTTGCACTGTTATCAAAATAAATCATCGAATTGTCCTTTCCGTTAAAATTTATTTACATATATTCTGGTACGACTCGTAACTAATTTAATCATCTTACTAACTTTTTGTAAAGGGAAAAACCGAACGGCAACCTTGATTCGACTGATCATTTGCTAACCGTTTCAATAACAAAAAATTGCGGCAGATGCCGCAATTTTTTAATTCATTGGATATTGCCGTTGAGCTTGTTCCCGTGATTCATAATCATCAGTAATCCGTTTATATGCCCCCGGTTCAACCTCTTCAACTGCATTTGAAATCGTATCAAGCGCATCAACGTAATTATATTCTTTGTTGAATAATTGACTTGCTTTTTTATACGCCTCTTCAACTTCCGGATAACGTGTCCGATAACGGTTGGCATATTGCAAGAATTCTTCAGACAGCGTTGCGCAATCAATGATTTCTTTTGTTTTATCGCCTAAGACATCCAAATCAGATTGAGTATTGATCAACGCTTTCGTGATTTCATCCATGTTGATTTGAATTTGGCCTAACGCATCATCAAGGTTTTCGATCTCATCGCTTACCTTAAAGAAGTAGTCCGTGTATTCCCGTGAAAGCCCAGGTAAATTCAACTTTTCAACATCCCGGCGCATCCGGTGAATTTCAAGGTCGAATCCTTGAACGGCTTTCTGAGCTTCCTTTTCTTCTTTCCAGAGATTTGAAACCCCGTCATTGATTTTCTTTTGCTTCTTTTCAATCTTGGTCAATTTATCAATGTTATCTTTTTGACGTTTCAATTCGTCTGAATAGATCACGCCTTCTGACCGCTGTTTCGTGAAGTTATCAAAGTCTTTCCGAATTGCTTGAATTTGAACCTGAAGATCATGGGCATCTTCAAATTCATTATGCGTTAATTCGTAATTTTGAGATAACCGATCCAAATCGATCAGTAATTCATGTTCTTGGCGTTCTGCATGTTCAACAAAGTCTTGATAATAGTTGTAATTCTTTTCAACAACCTTGCGTGCCCGGTATTCTTGATCGATCTCATCATAAACCTTGTCGATCTCCGTTGTGAGCTTTTCATCCAGCTTGGTGGCATTCTTCAAATCAACCTTCTTTAAATTTTCGAAGTTCTTATCAACCATCTTTTGGATGTCAGCAAGCTTCTTTTTTAAATCTTCGTGGAAAACATACTTTTCTTTTAACAATTGATCAACTGCACTGTTTAACTCTTTAAGTTGATCAGGAAAGACGCTCTTCAAGTTTTTAAAAATCGGCGGAATCTTTTCAACCTTTTCTTCCATTTCAGCAGTTGCATCTTGCAGATCTGAAAGTGGTTTAGCTGATTTGACATAATCGCCGCTTTCCATCAACTTCGTATAATCATTGAATTGTTGTTCCAATTCGCCAAGCTGTTCTTCAAGTTTGTCGCTGCTTGGGCCAAATGAAAAGCTCTTGGCAAGAAGCGTTTTCCGAAGGTCCTTATACTTTTCGCTTAATTCTTCAACCGCTTTTTGATGTTCTTCCGTGACTTTGCGGATATTCTTTAATTCTTCTTTGATCTTTTCAAATTGAGCAGCCGTTCCGCTTAACTTTTCGTCAACATCTTTCAATTCGTGGTTGGTCCGTCCAAATTGATAATGCTGATTCAGCTCACGCAAATCATTCAATAATTCTGAAATTTCAGGAAGCTTGCGGTTGACGATCTCGCGGTAGTCCTTATCAACCTTTTCAAATTCCGTTAAACTGTCACCCGATAAATTCAACTTGCTGATTTCAGCCAGTTCCTTTTCGAGTGAATTTTCCGTGATTTCATTTACCTTTGCTTGGTAAACCTCAATTTGCTTTGCTTTATGGCGTTTAAACAAGTACACTCCTAAGTAGATCACTAACGCAATAATAATTAGTGAAATCAAAAAGATAACCATAAAATCCCATCCTTCGTCCGTACAATTATTTGAATCAATTCTTATTTAAAATAACCACTAATTTTATTCTCCATAATTATACCATACAAACGGGCATTCCTATTAAAATGTTTAATTATAAATAAATTCAAAGTCACCCATTGACTTTCATGCTGCAGACCGGTACAATGGCAATTGTGTAAAATAATGCAGCAGTAGACGGTAAGAACGTCAACAGTTGGTTGCCATTTTGGTTCTGCAAGTAACTTTTCGGCTGCAAAAGCGAACGTCTAAAATCAACTGCACGAATACTAAGTCTGCACCGTTATTTTACTCCATAAAAAATACATTTTTGGAGGAACGATATTATGTCTCGTTATACAGGTCCATCATGGAAGGTTTCACGTCGTTTAGGAATCTCCCTTACAGGCTCAGGTAAAGAATTAGCACGGCGTCCATACGCCCCAGGTCAACACGGTCAAAGCCGGCGGAAGTTATCAGAATACGGTATGCAATTGCGTGAAAAGCAAAAGTTACGTATGATGTACGGCATGACAGAACGTCAATTTGCTAACACATTCAAACGTGCCGGCAAGATCCGTGAAGGTAAACACGGTGATAACTTCATGATTCTTTTGGAACAACGCTTAGACAATGTTGTTTACCGTTTAGGTTTAGCAACAACTCGTCGTCAAGCACGGCAACTTGTTAACCACGGTCACATCACTGTTGATGGCAAGCGCGTTGATATTCCATCATACGAAGTTCAACCAGGTCAAGTAATTTCATTACGTGAACGTTCAAAGAACTTACAAATCGTTAAGGATGCTTTGGAAGCCGTTGTTGGTCGTGCTCCATTCGTATCATTTGACGAAGACAAGATGGAAGGTACATTAGTTCGTTTACCAGAACGTGACGAATTAGACGCTAACATCGACGAATCACTTATCGTTGAATACTACAACAAACTTTAATAATTTATCAATTATTAAACGGAAGGCTGCAGCAATTGCAGCCTTCTTTTTTTATCTGATATAATAACGATACTTAAAGGAGGTTGAACCATGACTGATGAATTACAAGAACATCTGAATAAAGGAATGTACGGGACTCCGAAATTAAAACCCGATGAACAGCGCAAATACCTTGGCACCTTCCGTGAACGGGTTGACTTAACCGTGACGTTTGCGCAGCTTAATTCCGAAAAATATTATCCGGCAATTCAAAAAGAACTTGAAGTGCATCCTGAATACCGGATGACGATCAACGGCAATGTTGATCAAAACCAGTTAAGCCGGCTAATTCAAATTGCTAATTCAGCCAACGCTGCATTTACTTGCAGCTCTGATTTAACCCTTCCTCACGCAGCCTCGGATTTAGCTGTTGTGATTGCCGCTCCTCATCAAGCAATTCACACTGAAATCGTTGATGTTGCCCTGCGCTATCCGCTTGATAACAATGTGGCCACAGTTTCCAATGAAAAATCACCAAAGCATCATTTTTCATTAAAAGATTTATTCCATAAAAAATAAAGGTTTGGCAAATGCCAAACCTTTATTTAAATCGTTCAATGATCAGTGACGCAATATCACGTTGCTGATTCAACGCCATCTTTTCGTGCGGTTGAAAATCACCGCTTGCATGCGCACTCAAAAAAACTGCTAATTCAGGATGATCTTCTGAATATGGCTGATAAATATTACTAAAAATCATATCAATCAACCCATCACGCATTTGAAGCTGAGCTGCAATTTTTTCGAGTAATTGAATGTATGTCTGATCGGCATCATTCAATGCATCCACACTTTGAAATTGGGAACCGGTAAAAGTATCATACCGTAATAATACTTGGATTCCGCGCGGAACAACTTGATCCAGCGTCATTCCCTGCATCATTAATGTTTTCTTTTCATTGCGTCCAAGTTCGAGCCGTTTGCTTTCAATTAATTGGTTTAAAGTCTTTCGACCGTCACCAACCACATTTTCCGGAACCCGTTCAATTAAACTGGCAACCTTCCCGTTCAAGATCAATGCTTGATAAGTTGATCCCGTTGAAACTTGTTCAACTAAAACTTGTGAGGTTTGTTTCAGCATCACCCCGACACTTTCCACAAACTCTTTCTTACTTGGAGCCATCCGGTACAAAATTCCATGTGCATCTGAATGCCCGACAGCATTTTTAAGCACAACGGCTTTCCCTTTGAGCATCGGATAAAGCCGCACAGCCTGATTAACCGTTGCAATCTTCCATGAAGGCTGAATTTGAATTGCAAGGTTCCCGACCAGCTGCTTTGTTAATTCTTTGTTATCCCATATCTTTGCCGTTACCGCCTGGTCTAAGTCGCTTTGCAAACCGTTCCAGACATAATGACCGTTAATTTCAACAATATCCTGGTCGTTATCGATCACTTGATAATCCATTCCCTGTTCAAACGCAGCCTGTAAAACGCGCGTTGAATTGACGGATAACTTCAATGATTGCCCTTTTGCCATTCCATTTTTAATCTTCACAAGCAAAAACTTCAACAGCGACTGACTGCCCTGATCACGTAATAAACGGGCTGCCAGTGTTTGCATTCCATCTTCCAGCTTAGCTTTGATATTCTCAACGGTTCCGTTCCAATTTTCGCCGTAATTAAAATCAGTTGCAAAGTGGTTTAAGTTATCGATCAATACTTTAAATTTTGCTAATTCATTAAGTTTACGGAAAGGACTTGCAGCCGCAACTTTAAGGTCCAATTCGCGAGCAGCCTTAATTTGATCCATCAATTGGTCATTTGCGACCCCGTCATTCATTAAAAAGTATCCGGTCATCACATCGATCAGATTCAAAATATTCGGTCCGATTCCTAATTGACTATCCGAATTAAAGTCCAACTTTCGGAGCATTACCGCCGTGATTCCTTGTTGGTGATCAAATTGTCCTTCAAGGGCGACCTTTCCCACCGCATTTTTCGTTCCGAGATAGCTTTTAACCGACCGAAAATCCGGCTGAAAATCTTGAATTCCTTTTAGAAGATCAAAGGTTAAAGCTGACCGTCGTGCCCGTTCATCAAGTTTGTTAAAGAATGCCAATGATGAACCCGTAAGATAGGTCAAAAATGGCTGACACAGTTCAAATCCTTCAGCAATTTTTAGGTAAATTTGATTCCGAAAATCATAGTAATCAATCTTGTATTGCTTGAATTTCCGCTGATAAAGTTCCAAAAAAAGCTGTTCCGGGAGTTGAATTGAAATTGCCACCCCGCTATTTTCATCGGCTGCTAACGGCCATAATTCGAACCCGTGCTTTGCTAATTGGTGTTTTAAAAACTGCAGTTGAAGCCGCGTTTCTTGCTTTAACCGTTCAAGACGGAATCCATGCGGTTGAATAAGTTCAATGTGATTGCCTTTAATATGAAAATACTGATTTTCATCGATCATCGATGCAAGATCATTGACTGCGTTGCCGTTTTCATCAACGACCAAATACGTCTGTTTCATTGAATATTTGAAATTATTCAAAGCATCAATTAATCCTTCATCCTTGATTGTTTTCCCAATTTCATCTAATTTCATGCTAATTCATCCTGTTATGCTTGATTTTACTATAATTATACTCAATTTTATGTTTAACGGGTACCCTTTAAAAGTGCTATAATACTAGAAAATTATTGAAAGGAAATGACATCATGGCATTTCATCCATTAGCATACCGGATGCGCCCACAAAATCTTGATGAGATCGTCGGTCAGCAACACTTAGTCGGTCCCGGAAAAATCATTCGGCGAATGGTTGACGCTAAACTGCTTTCGTCAATGATTCTTTATGGTCCGCCCGGAACAGGAAAAACTAGCATTGCCAGTGCGATTGCCGGATCAACCAAATATGCATTTCGGAAATTGAACGCTGCAACGGATTCAAAAAAAGCCCTTGAACAAGTCGTTGCCGAAGCCCAAATGAGCGGAACCGTCATTTTGATGTTAGATGAAATTCATCGTTTAACCAAACCGAAGCAAGATTTTCTTTTGCCCCATCTTGAAAGCGGACAAATTATTCTGATCGGAGCGACAACTGAAAATCCATACATTGCGATCAATCCGGCAATTCGAAGCCGAACGCAGATTTTCGAACTTAAGCCGTTAACGGCAGCGGATATTCGGCAAGCCTTAGAGCGCGCGCTTCATGATGAGAAAAATGGACTGGGAGCATTTAACGTCCAGCTTGATGATGATGCGATTAACCACCTTGCAAATGCAACCCATGGTGATTTGCGCAGCTCGCTGAATGCCCTTGAACTCGCAGTAAAATCCACACCTGCAAACGATGACGGTTCAATCCACATCACATTGAAAATTGCTGAAGAATGTGTCCAACGCAAAGCCCTCGTTCATGATAAAAATGGCGATGCCCATTATGATGTCGTTTCTGCCTTTCAAAAATCGATTCGCGGATCCGATGTTGATGCAGCTTTACACTATTTAGCCCGCATGGCCGACGCTGACGACCTTCCAAGCGTGACCCGCCGCCTTTTAGTAATCGCATATGAAGATGTCGGTTTAGCCAACCCGCAAGCAGCTGCGCGAACCGTTGCAGCCGTGACTGCTGCTGAAAAGGTTGGATTTCCTGAGGCCCGGATTCCGCTTGCTGAAGCAGTCATCGATTTATGCTTATCTCCCAAATCAAACTCGGCAATCAGTGCGATCGACAAGGCCCTTGATGATTTGCATCAAGGCAATTACGGCGAAATTCCGGATTGGCTGAAAGATCCGCATTATCAGGGAGCTGAAAAACTTGGTCACGGCGTTGGATACAAATATCCGCATGACTATCCGCACGACTGGGTCAAACAACAGTATCTTCCTGATAAAATTAAAAACCGGCATTACTACCTTCCGAAAGAGAATGGGCGTTATGAAAAAGCCCTTGCAGAACAGTACTACCGCCTTGAAAAATTTAAGGGACGCCCGCCGGCAAAGAATGAGTAGTTTCTAATTTGAAAAAAGATTTTAAGCGTGTTAAGATACTGTCAGAATATTTCTATGGTGTACGCATTGTCTCATCAATGTAAGGTTGACCGAACACTTTTAGACATTAGATCACGATATTTGGTGACTGGCAGGCTCATTTCACTTGAGAACCAAAAGCCATCTTAAGTGGTCCGTTCCTG
>DWVG01000055.1 GCA_019120355.1 Candidatus Ligilactobacillus faecavium | reverse complement strand
TTCTGTCGTTTTCTTTTCTGACCAAACCGTCATCCATGCGCCGAGAATGATCAAGGCTAAGGCAATAAATCCTACAACCTTATCCATTCCAGTTGGCCAATCACCCAACGCAACGACGCCCCACAACGAAGCTCCTAACAATTGGAAAGCGGTCGTAACCGGCATTGCCCGTGACGATCCAATTAATGTAAATGAATAAAACGTTACAATCTGCGCACATGCCCAGCCGACTCCCGAAAGAATCGCCAGTAATAAATCCATTCCGTGCGGAAATCCTAAATGTTCGATTTGGTTGTAAACAATCGCAAAAATCAACGTCCCCAGAGTTGATCCTAAAATTTGGTTAACGGGTTTCCCGCCAAATTTCGATGCAATCGTTGGATAAATTCCCCAACCGATCAACGGTCCGAGGCCAATTAAAATCGCAACCATATTCATATAAACTACTCCTTCTTTTTAGAAAACAACGCCGCTTTCAAGCATAATATTTGAGTACGGTGTCATTTCACCGGTCCGAATAAACGCTTTACAATCATTTAAGTCCTTCTTCATTTCATCGTGTGGAATGAAAACGATTGGTGTATCTGGCAGCCGTTTCTTAATATTTTCCAGCATTGCCGGATTTTGCGTTTTGATTTCTTCTGCAAGAAAAATCCGCTGAACTTCAAGTTCTTCCAAAACGTTATTTAAAACATCCATAAAACTTGGAATTCCTTTTGCAACTGCCAAATCAATTTTTTCAGTTCCAGCTGGAACCGGCATCCCAGCATCACCGATTGCTAACTTGTCAAAGTGTCCCATTTGGGCAATTACCCGTGACATATCTGAATTAATGACCTTTGTTTTTTTCATGATTGCTTCCTCCCCAAAATGATCTTGATCTACATTTCCTTCAAGTATGGAATTGAAGGTTGCGCACCGAAGCGTTGAACAGTAATTGATGATGCTTTATTACTGAACTTGATTGCATCTTCTAAATTACTGAAATCTTTATTCAAAACACTGCTCAATGCTCCAATAAAGGTGTCGCCAGCCGCCGTTGTGTCAACCGCATTGACCTTTAACGCTGGAATAATTGCTGTCTTTCCAGCATAACTATAAAAAGTTCCTTGACTTCCAAGCGTGATTAAAACGGCTTTAATTCCTAAAGCATGGAACTTTTCCGCTGCTTTGATCATTGAATTTTGATCAGTAATTTTAATTCCGATGATCACTTCAGTTTCCGTTTCATTTGGAACGATCATATCGGTTACTTTAAGTAATTCTTCTGGAATTTGATCAATTGCCGGTGCGGGATTCAAAATCGTCACGACATCGTTTTGGCGGGCGATTTTAAAAGCTTCCGTTGTACAGTCGATTGGAGTTTCGAATTGGGCAACTAGAAAGTCGCTTTGAGTGATCAAGTCGCGATTCTGATCAACGTGTTCCGGTTGAAATGCCATATTGGCTCCGCCATGAACGTAAATCAAATTTTCACTTTCATCGTCAACGATCACGAATGCTTGACCTGTTTTATGATTGGATAACGTTGCGATCCCTTGGCAGTTGATTCCATCTTCATGTAAAAGCTCCAGCATTGTTTGACTTACTTCACGGTCTTCTCCCACAGCACCAATAAAGGAAGTGTCAGCCCCCAAACGTTGCGCAGCAATCGCCTGGTTGGCACCTTTTCCGCCACCGGCTGTGAAAATTTCTTTCGTATGCAAGGTTTCCCCTGGCTTTGCCATCCTTGCAACCCGAATTGTCCGGTCAAGATTGATGCTTCCAATAACGGTTACTTTATTCATAAAATATCACTCCAATTTAATTAACTCAGAGTGCAGCGCTTTACCCTGTAGTTATAATATACCTGATTCTGTAATCGATTTCAATAACCAATTTAAATTTTGGTAGGTACCAATTAAAGTGCAATAAACATTAACATTATCAGCTTTTTGGTAAAAATTCTTTGATTTAAATGGTTCCTAATTGGTAAATCAATTTGAAAATGCTATCATGAAAGTTGAGGAGAGATCCTTTAAAAAATTTGGTATATGGAGAGGAGTATTTGTTATGGAATTTGACGAGCTCACACCCCAAGAACAGGAAATTTTTATGGAGGTTGCCCAAAGCAAAATTGAAGATGAAGTCTTCATGGCTGATGGAAAAAACTATTTTTCATTAGTAACGAAAGGATTAGTTAAAGAAATTCCGAATGCAAACTTTCTGGCTGCATCCGTTATTTTAACTAAGGAAGGCAAAAAACTCCGCGATAAAGTTTTAAAAAAAGAAAATAACTAAGCCATTAAAGGGATTTGAAAGCTGCGACTTTGATCGCAGCTTTTCTTATTAAAAAAAATCCTTATCCTCTTCACAAAACTTCACGTTTCTTGTTGCTTAAAGGATAAGGATCTTATTAATTAACCACTATCTGTATCATAGTAAGATTTTAAAAGTTATTCAAAAATTTTGCTTAGTAGCTCCATGTAACCTTGGTTTGATCTTCAACCGTTGCGTGAACCGGACATGCCGTTACACATTCTTGGAAAAATTGTTCTTCCTTCGTTCGCGGTAAATCAGATTCCATTTCAAACTTAATTTGAATGTTTGAAATTCGATCTTTGATTCGAGGATCAACAATCCCATGAGTTTCAACATTTCCTGTAACCGTTACTACCAACTTATTAATCTTGATTCCCCTTCTTTTGGCTAACGAACGAGCTGTAATATTTAGACATGAGCCAAGAGCGCCCAAAAAATAATCAGTTGGACGCGGATATTTGCCGCTTCCACCTACCCATACTGGTTCATCACACTTAAAGACAAGTTCACCCGTATCATTAGTAACCTCATAGCCATCATCGCTTTTCGTCGAAACAACCTTCATTGAACGCATCGCAATCCCTCCTTCATTTTTATTTTAGCGCTTTAGATATTAATTATCTTTCATTAAGCTCTATGATAAACTGAAACTAAGAATCATTTAGAAAGGACCAGTTCAATGTCAGAAACTTCTAACGCATCCCTTAACCATCAGTTATCGCAATATGTTTTTCGCAGCATTTTAAGTACCGTTGGCGCTTCCATTTATGTACTTGCTGATAGCTTTTTTGTTGCTCAAAAAATGGGCGTTTTAGGCGTTGCCGTAATGAATCTTTCAATGCCGCTGTTTAACGTAATGGATGGGCTTGGTTTTCTTCTCGGAATGGGCGGTGGAACATTGTTTACAATTTATCAAATTCA
>DWVG01000054.1 GCA_019120355.1 Candidatus Ligilactobacillus faecavium | reverse complement strand
TCTTTATGTGCCTCATCAATTTGACCTTTACTAATTAAATCGAGTGTTTTTTCTGCAAATGTCATTCAGATTTGTTCGCCTTTCTTTTGAAATCATTAACGTAAACATACTTTAACAAAATAAAAAGGTTGTGACAACAATTCGTCACAACCCTTAAAGTTCATTTACAGGAAGATTATTTAACAGCATCCTTAAGAGCCTTACCTGGCTTAAATGCTGGAACCTTGCTTGCAGGAATTTGGATTTCTGCACCTGTTTGTGGGTTACGGCCTTTCCGAGCAGCACGGTTACGTACTTCGAAGTTACCAAAACCGATTAATTGAACTTTTTCACCGTTTGCTAAAAAGTCTTGGATTGAACCAAATACTGCATCAACTGCTGTAGTTGCGTCCTTCTTTGTTAAACCTGTCTTTTCAGCAACCTTTTCGATTAATTGTGCTTTGTTTGCCATGTGTTTCCACCTCCTCGAATAGATAACAGTTGTACAACTTGTTATTGAATATCAAATTAATGATTGACACAATGACTAACAAATCATTGCTCAATAATTAAGATAGCATACAAAACCTAATATAACAAGGCTTTTCGATATAAATTAAGCAAAATTAGGATGTTTTGTTTAATTATTAATTTATTTCCGCCGGCGGATAATTAAATGAACTGGTGTCCCAGTAAAATCAAATGATGCCCGGATTTGATTTTCAAGGAATCGTTCGTATGAAAAGTGCATCAAATCAGGGTCATTAACAAAGATAACAAATGTCGGCGGTTTGACTGAAACCTGCGTTGCATAGTAAATCCGCAGCCGTTTACCGTTATCTGTCGGCGTTGGGTTTTGAGCAATTGCATCCAAGATCACTTCATTCAAGACTGATGATGAGATCCGCCGTTCATGGTTTGTATTGACCTTCTTGATCAGTGCCGGTAACGTGTTCAACCGTTGATGCGTCTTCGCTGAAACAAAAACAATTGGGGCATAACTTAAGTATTGGAATTCTTGCCGAATGGCTTTTTCAAAGTCTGCCATTGAGTGACTATTCTTCTTTAAAGTGTCCCACTTATTAACGACAATAATTACCCCGCGACCGGCTTCATGCGCATAACCAGCGACGTGCTTATCCTGTTCACGAATTCCTTCTTCTGCATTCAACACAACACAAACTACATCTGAACGATCAATGGCTTGCATTGCCCGCAAGACAGAATATTTTTCAGTATTTTCATAAACCTTGCCTTTTTTCCGAATTCCGGCCGTGTCGATCATTGTGTATTCTGTTCCGTCTTCCGTTTGGAACTTCGTATCGATTGCATCCCGCGTTGTTCCTTCAATATTTGAGACAATTACCCGATTTTCACCAAGCATTGCATTTACCAGTGAGGATTTACCAACGTTGGGCCGCCCGATAAAGCTGAATTTAATACTTTGATCTTCGGCTTGATCAGCATTTTCAGGAAAGGCATTGATCACCTTATCTAACAGGTCACCGATTCCAATTCCGTGAACCCCTGAAATCGGCATTGGGTCACCAAATCCTAATGAATAGAAATCATAAATTTCGTTCCGCATTTCAGGATTGTCAACCTTATTAACCGCCAAAAAGACGGGTTTATCAGTCTTGTAAAGAATCTTCGCAACCTTTTCATCGGCATCTGTCACACCTTCACGGGCGCTCACAACAAAGATAATTACATCGGCTTCATCGATCGCAATTTCTGCTTGCTCAGTAATTTGAGTAATAAACGGTTCATCACCAATATCGATCCCACCAGTATCGATCATATTAAACTTTTTACCAAGCCATTCGCAGTGCGTATAAATTCGATCACGGGTAACACCAGGCGTATCTTCAACGATTGAGATTCGTTCACCTGCGACCCGGTTAAAAATTGTTGATTTACCGACATTTGGCCGGCCAACAATTGCAACTACTGGATTTGCCATTTAATTCCCTCCATTCTGAAAAGATTTAAAAAACAAAAGATGACCTAAAAGTCATGCTTTTAGGCCATCAATTAAGAATTTAAATTAAATTATTTTTGGTCTTTTAATTCGTCACCAATAATGTCGCCTAAAGTAAATCCTGTTTCTTCTTCTGGGATTTCAACTTTCTTAGCATTATTGTTATTCTTCTTTGGAGCTGACTTTTCAGCTGCTGGCTTTTCTTGTAAAGCTTTGATTGACAATGCCAAACGGTGAGCTGCCGGATCAACGCTAAGAACTTTAACCTTAACTTCTTGACCTGGTTCTAAGACTTCGTTTGGAGTTGCAATGTGCTTGTGTGAGATTTGTGAAATGTGAACTAAACCTTCAACGCCAGGCATAACTTCAACGAATGCACCAAAGCTTGTTAAACGTTTAACTGTTCCATCAAGAACATCGCCTTCAGCAATCTTTTCGCCAACTTCATCCCATGGTTGTGGTAATGTTTGCTTGATTGATAATGAGATCCGGCCGTGTTCTTCATCAACATCAAGAACCTTAACCTTCACATCTTGGCCAACCTTCAAAACATCTGATGGCTTGTTTACGTGATCGTATGAAATTTCTGAAACGTGAACTAAACCGTCAACCCCACCAAGGTCGATGAATGCACCAAAGTTTGTTAAGCGAGCAACTTTACCTTCAACGGTTTCACCAACAGTTAACTTGTCCATTGCTTCTTTCCGTTGAGCTTCGCGTTCTTCCTTCGCTGCTTCCTTGTGTGATAAGATTAAGCGGTTTTCGCTTGGTTCGATTTCAACGATTTGTAACTTGAGTTCTTGACCCTTATATTGGTTCAAGTCTTCAACGTAACGATCTGAAATCATTGAAGCTGGGATAAATCCACGAACACCGGCATCAACAACTAAACCACCCTTAACAACTTGAGTTACAGGTGCTGTAATTGTTTCACCATTTTCAAATTTCTTTTCGATATCATCCCAAACTTTACGAGCTTGTAAACGACGTTGTGACAATAAGAAGCTGCCGCCTTCTTTGTCGGAACCAATCTTAGAAATAACAACTAAGTCTAACATGTCGCCGACACTTACTTTGTCTTCAAGTTCGTCTGCCTTAACGCCTAATTCACGGGCAGGAACGACACCTTCGACACCTGTTCCTTCAATACCAACGATAACTTGCTTATTTTCATCAAATGCCAAAACTTCGCCTTTAACGACGTCGCCGACATTTACCTCCTTAACGCTGTTTAAAGCTTCTAATAAATCCTTGTTTTCTGATTCACTCATGGACAATGTCCTCCTTAACGACTAACTCTAAATAGTATTTTAACTGATATTTATAAATATTTCCAGTATTATTAATGATTTTAATATT
>DWVG01000053.1 GCA_019120355.1 Candidatus Ligilactobacillus faecavium | reverse complement strand
ATCATTGATACTCTGTGCAGTTGAAAGATATTCATGAACAATCTGCGCCTTTAATTCAGGTTTATATTTAACCATACAAAAAGTGCCTCACAATCATTAGTTTTTTGTCTAACAATTGTAGGGCACTTCAGACTGAACCAGTCGCACCTTCCTTTTTTTACTCAATGACATTGATAATCGATTCCAGCTCGCTATCTGTTAAATGAGCAACCATGTTCCCACTAACCCGCGCATTCGGATTGATTGCCCGAATGTACTGTAAAAGTGCTGTTCCGTGAATTCCATTGCAATCAATTGCTGCAAACAATGGCAAAACCCGGTATTTTTCAAATTCAACGTATTTCGCAGCCGAACTGCTTTCGGAATCATTACCTGATTTTTAGACGTCATTTTGGCAGTAATAATCATTCCTAGCTCTCCCCCTTCTCCCTTGAAGTAACTCCCTTAATTATAAATTACCTTACAATGAAGCAATAAAAAAGAGGGTGCGCCTTGTGTCACAACCTCTAATTTTACTATTCAAAATAATCAACGCCGATTGCGTGCCGCACTTCTTCAAGGGTTTGGTTTGCCACCTCGTTGGCATGTTCACTGCCCTTTTTCAGCATATCGTAAACTGCTGGAATATCCTTAGCAAATTCTTCCCGCCGTTGTCGAATCGGCCCTAGGACATTTTCAAGCACTTCATTCAAGTAGCGTTTGATCTTCACATCGCCCAATCCGCCATGTTGATATTGAGCCTTCAATTCAGCGACTTTTTCCTTATCATCATCAAAAATATCAAGGTAAGTGAAGACCATGTTGCCTTCGACTTGGCCTGGATCTTCAACGTGAATGTGATTTGGATCAGTGTACATTGACATGACCTTTTTCCGTAATGTGTCTGCGTCATCTGAAAGGTAGATCGCATTGCCTAACGACTTACTCATCTTGGCATTCCCGTCTAATCCTGGAATTCGGCCTGAACCTTTGGGTGGGAACACGCCTTTGGGTTCAACCAAAACGTCGCCGTAAATTGAGTTGAAGCTGCGAACAATTTCCCGTGTTTGCTCCAACATTGGTTCCTGGTCATCGCCGACCGGCACAAGGCTGGCCTTAAATGCCGTAATATCAGCTGCTTGGCTGACCGGATACGTAAAGAACCCGGCTGGAATCGACCGTTCAAAGTTCTTTTGTTGAATTTCAGCCTTGACGGTTGGATTCCGTTCCAGTCGCGAAACCGTAACTAAATTCAAGTAGTACAGGTTCAATTCTGAAAGGGCTGGGATTTGAGATTGAACAAAAATCGTTGATTTCGCCGGATCCAAACCGACTGCAAGATAATCCAATGCAACTTCGATCAATGATTTGCGGATCTTTTCCGGATCACGCGCATTATCCGTCAGTGCTTGCTGATCAGCAATCATGATAAATGGCGTGTACTTTCCTGTATTCTGCATTTCAACCCGGTTCTTTAATGAACCAACATAGTGTCCGATGTGAAGTTTGCCGGTTGGACGATCACCGGTTAAAATTACTGGTTTTTCTGCCATGATAACATTCCTTTCTTTTTCCTGACCATCAAAAAATCGCCCCATCATTTCTGAATAGGACGATTTTAACCGTGGTACCACCTAATTTGCAGTTATCCTGCCGCTTATTACCCATATTCAATTGGCATTTCTGGTCGGTCCCACTTCGAAGATCCTGGTTTCTTTCAGCACTCGAAACCTCTCTGTCGTTGGATTTTCTACTTCAATCCGGTCATTGAAATTGTTACTTTTATTTTAAACGTTATTCAAATCCCTGTAAAGCGGCTAAATCATTAATCCAAGCGTGTAGTGAATGATCATCGTGATGATTCCGACGATCAAATTCCGCTTAATGGCCACCTTAACCAATCCGTTTCCAAGCTTGGCGCTTAGATAACCAGTCAATGAAACGGAAACGCAGACTGCCAAAATCGTGATCGGCCACATCCATTTCACCGGGCTAAAAGTCATCGCCGCTAGCGGAAAAATTCCGCCGAGTGAAGCTGAAATCAATGATGAAAAAGCTGCATTCCACGGGTTCATGTACTCATTCAAAATCAATCCGTGTTTAACATCAACGACCGTTTCAAGCGGTTTTTTATTCAGCAAGTCTTCCGCAATGTCTTCAGCTGTTTCTTCAGAAACGCCCTTTTCCATATAGTATTCCCGAACTGCGGCTAACTCGCCTTCACGATCCTTTTTTAAAAGTGCCTGCTCTTCCTTGACCGTGACCTGTTCCATATCGCGTTGGGTGCTGACCGAAGCGTATTCTCCTGAAGCCATTGAGAAGGCACAGGCAAGCAAATCAGACAAGCCGGCGATAAAAATCGTAAACCGGTTCGACGTCGCAACCGCCACACTAAAAAGAACCCCGACAACCGTTAAAATTCCGTCGTTTGAGCCTAAAACTCCGGCCCGTAAAACATTCAAACGTTCGCCCATCGCCGAGCGTTGTTCATCTTTTTTCTTTTTTGCCATCGTCTAAGTCCTCCTTTCTAGTGAGCGAATAAATGACCAATGCCGTACGTTACTAACATCGTAATGATCCCTGAAATCACGTTCCGCACCGTTCCGTGAAGCTTATTAGCATGATTCAGCCAAGCTGCTGCCCAACCAGTAATCGCCAACGCAATGATCACCGCGATGAACGTTGCTACGATTTTGATCGAATGCGGGAAAAATGAAATCGAACACAACGGTAAAATCGAGCCTAACGGGAATGAGATCATTGATGCGATTGCTGCCGCATACGGGCTGGTAAATTCGTCTACGTCGAACCCATACCGTTCGCGCACCATCGTCCGAAGTGCATCCCGTTCCATCATTTCATGCACGGCTTTTTCAACTAATTCCGGTTTAATGCCCTTTTTCAAATATTTTTGTCTTACAAAATCATATTCACCATCGTAGTCATCTTTAAGAACTTGTTTCTCAGTCGCAATCGCTTGTTTTTGCGAATCTTTTTCAGCACTGACCGAAACATATTCGCCCATCGCCATCGAAACCGTTCCGGCTAACATTCCGGCGATTCCAGAAATAAAAATCGCAAAGTTGCTTGTCGCCGCTCCGGCAACCCCGATAACGATTCCGGCAACTGACAAAATTCCATCGTTTGCTCCCATGACCGCTGCCCGGAGAATGTTGATCCGTTGAGCAAGCGACATTTTCTTTTTGGTTTTCAAAATGATCCCTCTCTCAATATTTCAAATTAATTTATATTTTACACAATATAAGTTACTAACGTCAATGCAAATCAACACTTTTATTATAGTTGAATCATATAAAAAAATCTCAACCACGAATCCAGTGATTGAGATTTTATCAGCTAATTAATCTATTTTATTTTGTTCCCGGACGTTTCTTCTTTTCAACTTTCTTGCCCATTGACATGTTGTCATTGTAACCCCAGAACCAAGTTACAAGGAATGAAACGATGATCGCAGCAATGCTTGAAAGCAAGAATGCATAGAAACTTGTTAATTGGGTTGGGTGAGCTGGATTGAAGAATGATGAGAATCCAATCAATGAACCCGTAAAGCCGTACATTGTTCCGTGCATCAACCCGGTGATCAATCCACCGACAGCTGAACCAATCAGCCCGGAAACAAAGACTTTCTTGTAACGCAAGTTGATCCCGTAAATTGCAGGTTCTGTAACCCCGCAGAAGGCTGAAATAGCAGCTGCAAAGCCAAGTTCTTTCATATTATCCTTTTTTGATTTGATTGCAACTGCTAAAACGGCAGCCCCTTGAGAAACCATTGTAACTGAGATAATTGCGTTCAAAGCACTTTGATGAGTTTGCGCGATTTGTTGGGCAACTAACGGCACAACGCCCCAGTGTAACCCGAAGATAACCAGTAATTGATAGAAGCCACCGATAATCAAACCGCCGATCCAGCCTGATGCTTGAACCAACCAGTTAACGAAGTCGGCAATTCCGTTCGCAGCTCCTTGAATAATCGGACCGGTAATTACTAAAGTAATCGTTGAAACTACCAAAATCGTGATCAACGGGTTGAAGATCATTTGAAGGTAACTTGGCAAGTGGTCTTTCAACCAGTCGCCGACCTTCTTTGCCAGCCATGCAGCAACGATCATCGGGAAGATCGAATACGTGTAGTTCAAGAACTGGAAGTGGAAGCCGCCAACGGTAAACATTGTCTTGAAGGCTTTTCCCCAAGTAATGATTTGCGGATAAGTCAAGACACCCCCGATAACGGCGGCAACGATTGGATCACTGCCGAGCCGTTTAGCAGCTGAATAACCAACTAAGATCGGCAGGAAGAAGAAGGCTGAGTCCGCCATCGCACTGACCGTCATGTACATCGTGCTCTTCACACTTAAGATCGAACCCAATTGAGGCAAAGTCAATAATGCCAAAATTCCTTTGATGATCCCAGATGCAGCGATCACGCCGATTACCGGACTCATTGAACCGGTAATAAAGCCGATCAAATTACCAAAGGCCCGGCTGACCGGATTCTTCCCGTCATTTTCTGCCGATTGGGCAGCGGCTGATTCTTCATCTAACGGTCCTAACTGCTTCATTACCGCTTCAAAAACGTTCGTCACTTCATTACCGATTACAACTTGGTACTGGCCTGAGGCTTTCATCACATCGATTACGCCATCGGTATTCTTCAATGCTTCAGTGTCTGCTTTGCTTTCGTCCTTTAAGTAGAACCGCAACCGGGTGATACAGTGGATCAAGTTATTCACGTTGTCTTTGCCGCCGACTAGCTTAATAATTGTCGTTGCTAAGGCATCATAATCGCGTTTGCCCTTTTTCTTCTTGCCAGCACCTTTCAAGTGCGCATCAGCAGCTGGTTCGCCGGCTTGAATTTCGCCTTCATCTAATGAAAGACTTTCAAGTTTGTCAGCTGAGTTCGTCACGATTACCATGATCGTCTTGGCAAGCTTGTGAGCTTCGATTTCTTTTAAGTTCATCGTTGCAATCGGTTCGCCCGCTTGAACCGTCGAACCTTGTTCGCAATGAACCGTAAATGGGGTTCCTTTCAGGTTGACCGTATCAATTCCCATGTGAATCAAAATTTCAAGCCCATCCGCAGTTTGAATTCCAATCGCGTGCTTTGTGTCAGCCAACATCATGACCGTTCCACTGACCGGAGCAACAACTTCGATTTCACCTTCAGCTGACGGTTCAAGGCCGAATCCCTGACCCATTGTTCCTGCTGAAAAAACTTCATCCTTTGTTTCGCATAATGGTAAGCTTCCCCGTTGCCGGTGCAAGGATCTCAATATCTGTTTTCTTTGCCATTGCGTCTCCTTCTTAATTTTTGAAAGCGCTTTCTTTTAATTTCTGTCATTATTTTATATCCTATATAGACAAGTTGTTAACATCTTTTTTAATCGCTTACAAAATTATTTTAACAGTGTTATTAGTCTTTTATAATTTGCCTGACTATACATTATATGGTTAAATAGAACTTGAATTTAAATCAACGAAAGAAGGGACGTTCATGAGCAAACAAGATATGATCGCGCAAGATCTTGCCGAAAAGATCCACCATGGGTTGTACTGTCCGGGAGACTACTTGCCAAGCGAACATCAGCTTACCGACCTGTACGGAACTTCACGTGAGACAATCCGCAGTGCCCTTTCCCAGTTAAATGACCTGGGACTGATTCAAAAAATCAAAGGGAAAGGCTCGATCGTTCTTGATTATCAAAAATTTACTTTCCCGGTATCCGGAATCACCAGTTTCCAAGAACTCAATCAAAAGTTAGGAATGCACGCGGTCACTACGGTTCTTAAAAATGAACGGTGCGGTTCAATTCCGCAATTCTTTGTAAACCGGGGTGTTGATGCCGACCAGCCGTCAATTTACGTTGAACGGCTCAGAACGATCGACCATGAACCGGCTGTGATCGACCGTGACTTTTTACTGACTCCGCCAATTGATGAAATTCCGCAAAAAGTTGCTGAAAATTCATTGTATGATTATATTGAAGGTGAATTAGGACTGGATATTTCCTACGCCTCAAAGGAAATTACCGTTGAAAAAGCTGATGATGAAGTCGCTGCCCAACTAAAACTGACCGGTGATCAGCTTGTCGTCGTTGTCCGCAGCTTATCATTTTTAAACGACACAACTCTTTTTCAATTAACTGAATCTTACCACCAGCCTGATAAATTTAAATTCAGTGACTTTGCCCGGCGACAGAAAATCAAACTAAAATAGAAAGGACTTTTCCCATGAATTTAGGAAAAAAAATTATTTATCAAATTTATCCCAAATCTTTTTATGATAGTAACGGCGATGGCATTGGGGATTTAAGGGGAATCATCGAAAAAATTCCTTATATCGCCAAGCTCAACATTGATATGATCTGGTTCAACCCGTTTTTCGTTTCACCGCAACATGATAACGGGTATGACATCGCTAACTACCGTGAAATTGATCCACGCTTTGGAACGATGGCCGACTTTGAAGAATTGGTTGCGAAGTTAAAGGAAATCAACGTCGACGTGATGCTGGATATGGTCTTCAACCACTGTTCAACCGACCATGAATGGTTCCAAAAAGCCCTGGCCGGCGATGAAAAATACATGAAATACTTCTACATCCGGCCAGCCAAACCGAACGGCGATCTTCCGACAAACTGGGAATCCAAATTCGGCGGCCCGGCTTGGGCAAAATTCGGTGACACCGGTTTATACTATCTTCACCTGTTTGACCCATCCCAGGCTGACCTTGACTGGCATAATCCGGATGTCCGCCAAGAAGCCGTTGACATCGTTAACTTCTGGCAGGCAAAAGGCGTTAAAGGCTTCCGCTTTGATGTGCTGAACGTTACTGGAAAAGATGAAGTTTTAGTCGATTCGGATGGCAACATCGATCACGAAAAAGCCCTTTACACTGATACTCCAGTCGTTAAAGATTACATCAAACAACTCAACCGTGAAAGTTTCGGTCAGGATCCGGATGCCGTAACCGTTGGTGAAATGTCATCCACAACGATTGAAAAATCGATTGAATACATGAAGCCGGATGACCATGAACTTTCAATGGTCTTTGCGTTCCATCACTTGAAAGTCGATTATAAAAACGGCAAAAAATGGAGCAAAGTTCCGTTTGATTTCATGAAACTCAAACACATTTTAAATGAATGGCAAACCGGGCTCGATCAAGGAGACGGCTGGCAAGCTTTATTCTGGAATAATCATGATCAACCATGGGCCTTGAACCGGTTCGGTGATCCAATCAATTACCGTGAAAAATCAGCTGAAATGCTCGCAACTGCTATCCACCTGTTGCGCGGAACACCATACATTTACATGGGTGAAGAACTCGGAATGATTGATCCGCATTACTACTCGATCCACAACTACGTTGACGTCGAAGCGCTGAATGCTTACCAGGAAATGATGGATAACGGGATGAGCGCCCACGATGCCTTTGAAATCGTGAAGACCAAGGCGCGGGATAATTCACGGGTTCCAATGCACTGGGATAACAGTCAAAATGCCGGTTTCACAACCGGAAAACCATGGCTGAAGCCGACTGACCAAGACCGAATCAACGTTCAAGCTGAACTTGATCACGGCGAGATTTTTAATTACTATCAACAATTGATCAAGCTTCGGAAAACGGAAGCTTTAATTGCTGATGGCCACTTCAAAGCTGAACTGGAAGATCATCCACAGGTCTTTGCTTACCGGCGCTACCTTGACGATTCAGATGAACAACTATTCGTTCTGAACAACTTCTACGGTTATGAACCATGGGCTGATATTCCAACTGACCTGCAAAATAAAGAAGTTGACGTTTTGATCGATAATTACGGCGAACCGCGGAAAATGCAATTGAAAGACGCCATCCAGTTGCAACCATACCAATCGATCGCCTTTAAAATTAAATAATTAGATTCAAAAACGGTGCTGCACTTTGTGCGGCACCGTTTTTACTATATTCCTAAATAAAAAATTGAATCTGGATTCTGGACTGCTTTCAAATATTCATCGAAGAATGGTAAATTAAACTTTAATCTTCCCCGAATTTGTGGCGAAATCAAGCACCGATCGATCAGGCGTTAATTATTTTCCAAGATCCAGTGATTGGAATTGCGACCTTTCACCATTGTTGTGGATCTTTGACAGTCTTTTTTTACCCTGATAACCATCAAACGGAACTGTAATTAAAAGCAAATCGGAGGTGGAATGATGAATAAAGTTGAACGGCTTGAAGATTATACAAACGCGGTGATTGTCATCGTGATTACCCTGATGGTGCTTGATATTCATGCCCCAGCAGGTCATTTTTTCAGTGATATCTTACGGGCAAATGACCACTTTTTAACATACGTTTACAGTTCTTTATTGATTTCAATGTACTGGGTCAATCATGGCAGACTGTTTTCCGGCCTTAAACATCTTAAAATTACGCCGCAGGTTTCATGGGCGAATAGCATTTTCCTGCCATTCGCTTCATCCTGGCTTACGCGCAATATCAGTCAGCGCGATCCTGAAATGTTTTACGCCGCTATTATGCTGTGTATTGACCTATCATATTACCTTTTGATGCGGCTATGTCGTTCCCATTTCGACAATTGCCATCAGTCTTTTAGCGGTCGTAATTTGGGTAATTCCCGACAAAGCGTTAAAGTAAAAAGAAGCTGTGACTGCAAAGCCACAGCTTCTTTCTTTAAAACGCCTGAATAATCTTTGTAATTCCAATCAGGAACAAATAAAATGCAACTACACCGATCAAGGTATAGATTGATAACATTGGGTTAAATAGCAACACCACGCCTAAAATCAACGTAATGATATTCAACACAATCAAAATATCAAAGTACGACCGGTTCATTGCTTTAAAGAAGTGGTCGATCACCAGTTGCAAAATTGAATCGAAGATAAACCAAAATGCAAACAGGTAGGCAATAATGCCAAAGCCAAAATGAATGCGGAACAGGAAAATAATTCCTAAAATAATATCCACCACCGCTGAAACAATCAGCAACGTCATCTTGCTGTTACTCCCCGTCAGCATTTGAATCGCCCGGCGCAACCATAACGTGTAAATGCCCTTTGCCAACGCCCCGATTCCGACAAAGACGGCGATCACACTGATAGCAGTGCTTGGTGAATTAATGGCCGCTGCGCCTAAAATCACCCATAAAATTCCGATTACCAAACTGAACCAGTCAAATTTTCGTTCTGAATTAATCATCCTTCATTTTCCTCTCACTTTAATACTTTCATTCTAGCACGCTTCGCATCAAATTCC
>DWVG01000052.1 GCA_019120355.1 Candidatus Ligilactobacillus faecavium | reverse complement strand
AATAATCACTTGAAATTTATACGGATTTTGTGTAATCTATAAAACAATAAATAAACTTATGGAGGAACAACTTATGTCTAACTGGGATACAAAGTTTTCAAAAAAAGGTTTTACATTTGATGATGTTTTGCTGATTCCGGCAGAAAGCCATGTTTTGCCGAATGAAGTTGATTTAAGCGTCGATTTGGCAGATAATTTGCATTTGAATATTCCAATCATTAGTGCCGGAATGGACACGGTAACGGAATCTGAAATGGCAATTGCGATGGCGCGTGAAGGCGGTTTGGGCGTTATTCACAAAAACATGGCGATTGAACGCCAAGCCGAAGAAGTCCGGAAGGTAAAGCGGTCTGAAAATGGGATCATTAACGATCCAGATTTCTTAACCCGGGACAATACCGTGGCAGAAGCTGAAAAGTTAATGCATGAAAACCACATTAGTAGTGTTCCAGTTGTTAACAGCCGGGATGACCGGAAGTTATGCGGAATTATCACTAACCGGGATATCCGTTTTATTCAGAACCATGATCAAAAATTGGACGATGTAATGATCAAGGAAGATTTGGTTACAGCGAAGGAAGGAACCTCCCTTGATGAAGCCCGGAAGATTCTCAAAAAGAACAAGATCGAAAAACTTCCATTGGTTGATGGACAAGGCAGCTTATCTGGATTGATCACGTTACGTGATTTGGAAAAAGTCGTTGAATTTCCAAATGCCGCAAAGGATGATAAGGGCCGGTTATTAGTTGCTGCTGCTGTGGGGGTTACAAGCGACACCTTTGAACGGGCGGCTGCACTACTTGAAGCCGGTGCGGATGCATTAGTAATCGATACTGCTCACGGCCATTCAGCCGGCGTATTACGGAAGATCAAAGAAATCCGGGAACACTTCCCGCATGCAACATTGATTGCCGGCAACGTTGCAACCGCAGAAGCAACGAAAGCGTTGTATGATGCCGGAGTTGATGTTGTTAAAGTTGGTATCGGACCAGGCTCAATTTGTACGACCCGGATCGTTGCCGGAGTTGGGGTTCCTCAATTAACAGCGGTTTATGACGCTGCAAGTGTTGCCCGTGAATACGGCAAACCGATTATTGCTGACGGGGGAATCAAGTATTCTGGCGATATTGTTAAGGCGATCGCAGCCGGCGGCAATGCCGTAATGCTGGGCTCAATGCTTGCCGGAACGGAAGAAGCTCCTGGTGAAACAGTCTTCTATCAAGGTCGGCGGTACAAAGCATACCGTGGAATGGGAAGTTTAGGTGCCATGGACTCAACTCACGGCTCATCTGACCGTTACTTCCAAAGCGGTGTAAATGAAGCTAATAAGCTTGTTCCAGAAGGAATTGAAGGACAAGTTGCTTATAAAGGCCCTGTTTCAAGCGTTCTTTATCAAATGGACGGTGGTTTACGGGCCGGCATGGGCTACTGCGGCGCCCCTGATTTGAAGACTTTGCGGGAAGAAGCCCAATTTGTTCAAATTACAGGAGCTGGATTACGGGAATCACACCCGCACGATGTTCAAATTACAAAAGAAGCTCCTAATTACTCTCGGGATTAAAACTAAAAGTATTAGAATTGAAAAATGGAACTGCAAACTTTTGCAGTTCCATTTTTTTATCGATGCTGAATTCCACCCAGTGCAAGCGCAACTCCATAAATTAAAATAATTAAAATCGGTAATTGGCGCAAAGTAATTGTTAAAAAGTGATCTTGGATCCGATTTTGCCGCCACCAATTAATTAAGGGCCGCATGCCGATTAAAATGAGTCCCATCAAACCGATGATAGATAAGCCAATGGTTAAGAAAGAAATCCACGTAATTTTTTGGGAAAGTAATTGGAGACCAATACTTAATCCAAGATTGTTAATAACATGGGTAATGATTGCCCATTTTAATCCATAACGGTATGCAACAAATCCAAGAAGCATTCCGGTCGCAAATGCAAACGGACTTTGGATCAAGTTTCCGTGGGCACATGCAAAGAGCAGTGATGAGATGATTAAAGCAAACTTAATACCAAATGGTTGCAGTTTGCGGAAAACGAATCCGCGAAAGACGATTTCTTCGAATAATGGAGCGCAAATTCCGCTATAAACCATCATACTAACCGAGCGAATCCCAGTTTGACTTGCATTTTGCATCTCGGCAAGGGCTGAAAAACCAAGAGGCTTCAATCCAGCTTCAACGATGGTTCCAAAAAACTCTGCTCCGAGTTGAAAAACAAAAAGCATAAGGATGATTCCAATAATTGCTTGCCAGGTGATCACCGTTTTGCGGGCGGTAAAAATTTGGTGGCGCTCAGTTTGATTTGTTTTAGTTAAAACGAGACCGACGCCAATAATGCCGGCAATCATATATGCCCAGCCATTGGTTGTTGAAACGGTTTTCAGACCTTCGATCAGATTGGGATTTCCCTGGATGATTATAATTCCGAGCGAAATGAGCAAGTCAATCACGTTCAGGGCGACTAAAAAAATAATTGTTCCCCAAGCAACACGCTTAACGGCTTTTACAAGGGGTTGAGTGGTTGTTTGTGTGTTCATAATTCTTCTCCTTCCCTTTCGGTGAATTAATTATACCTGATTGAGACCGTTTTGAATAGCAAAAAAATACGGACTATTCCGTGAGATTGAAACTCAATAATTGGAATAGTTCGTATTTTATTAAATGAAATGATGTTTCTTCATGTAGATAAAAAGCCAGATCATGAAGCCGATATTCAGGACAATGATAATCAACCATGCCCAGTGATTGTTGGTTAGTGGAAGGTTGACATTCATCCCGAAGAAGCCGGTGATGATGGTTGGAATCGTCAGCAGTAACGACCAAACAGTTAAAAACTTCATTGTATCGTTCAGATTATTATTCAAAATATTATTTGAAGTTTTTGAAAGCATTTCGGTAACTTCGCTTGAAATTTTAACCATCTGGGAGGACTGTTTGGATTCGATCAGAATATCATCAAGTCGTTCAAAGGCTGCTGGAGTCAGTAATCGAGCCAGCGGCGTTTTCCCTAGATCCTGCAGCATCATTAAATTTGTACTGATACTGCTTGAAAGGTAAACTAGACTTTTTTCGATTTGAGCCAGTTCCCGAAGGTCGCGGTTCGCAATTTCGTTATTTAATTCCCTGTCAAGTTGATTGCGATCAGTGTTGATCTGGGTCAATGCCCGTTGAAAATACTGGGTCGAATGAAAGAGAAACAGCATTACAAACTCGGTAATGTCATGCACATTTTGGAGTCGTTGATGCATTTCACTGCTTTCAAACTGCTCAAAAACATAATTCGTTCGGTGAGTATGGAATGAAAAAACAGTCTTTTCATGAATTAGAAAAACGATCGGCCGGGTTGTAAAATGATTGATCTCCACTGTCGGCCAAAGGGGAACGTCATATACGAGCAGGTGACTATCAGTGTGTTCGTCGTAATCGTAGTGCGGCCGTTCATTCAAGTCGGATACATATGAAGTAATTTCAGGCGTAAGTTTAAATGATTTTTTAAGCTCACGAATATCAGCTTCATCAATATCAACAACGTCAAACCATTTAAAATCGGTTTGGGTTAATTCTGAAAGTTTTTCCTGTTTGATCACCGGGATTCACCTCTTTGACAAAAATTAAATTCTTATTCATTTTATCAAAATCAAAGGGGAACGACAAAGCTATTTTTCTTGTGAAATTACCCCATCCGTAATGTTGAAGATTTTGTCCGCGTAGTCTTTCAGGCGCAGATCATGGGTGACAACAACGACGGCTTTATTTTGCGTATGGGCAAGTTGCGCAAATAACTTGCCGACTTCCTCAACGTGGGCCGAATCCAGAGCTGCCGTTGGTTCATCTGCCAAAATAATTTCAGGGTTTGGATATAACGCCCGGGCAATTGCGACCCGTTGATTTTGCCCGCCTGAAAGCTGATCCGGGTATTTATTAACAAGCTGGTCGATTCCTAGCAGTTTCAGCAGGTCATCAAGCTGACTTGCTGAAAGGTTGCCGTTCTTTTTAACCTTATCAACGAGTTTAAACTGTTCTTTAACTGTCAGGTATGGGACGAGGTTATATGATTGGAGGACGAATCCTAAGTGATTAAGGCGCAGCTGTTCGCGTTTCTTGGCAGAAAGATGCCGAAGATCGTCGCTGTTGATCAAAACCTCACCGTCAGTTGGAGTTTGCAGACTTCCGGCAATCGTTAAGAACGTACTTTTGCCGGATCCTGATGGTCCAAGAATTAAGGTCATTTCTCCTTGGTCAGCACTAAAATTAACATCTTTGAGGGCTTCAACCTTTGCAATTCCCTTTCCAAATGTTTTATTAACGTGATTTAAAGTTAATGCAGTCATCTTATTAAAGCTCCTTTCCTAACCAATAACTTTTACGGGGTCGATTTTCATGATTGTCCGCACTGGTAAAATTGCACCAATGATCGAAGTTAAGACTAATCCGGCAGCAACCGCACTTAAAACGGGAACGTTAAATGTCATTGGGACCGCTGCAGGAATAACCAAACTGGTGATCCATGTCAATAATGCGCCGATTAAAATTCCGCTGACAACTAAAATCAACGATTGCATGATCGTACTGATAACCAGTGTTTTGGCCGGCACGCCTTGGGCTCTTAGCACAGCATAGTTTGGAAGTTTTTGATTAGTAATAATGTAAAGGAAGATCGCAATCACGATCAGCGAAATCACCATCAAGAATCCAATCATAAATTCAAAGGTCATGTTTTGGGCAGTGTAACCTGGAAGATTATCGATAAAGGCTGATACCGAGTATGCTTTCAGGTTGTTGGCGGTAACTTTGTAATGATTGCTTCGAGTAACAAGGGCGTTTGCAGCCAAGTTGGGATTCAAGTTACTGATGGTTTTCCATGCAGATAACCTGCCATATGCAATTGGAGAAATATTGATCTTCGCATTTTTGACAAATCCAACAATTTGATATTTTTGGTTAAGGGAGTTCAACTTGACCCATTGACCAAGTTTGTATCCTTTAGTTTCAAACGATGAATCAACAACTAATTGGCGGTCAGTTAACGGTTTGTGGCCTTTAATGACCTTCATATCCTTGTAAATAAATTGAGTTGGCTTGATTCCAATAAAGGTTGCACTGATTTGCGGCAGATCAGAGTGTTTAGCAACCACGGCAGCTTGGCCGATGACGGCATCGTTTTTACCTTGGTGAAGCTGGTCGACTTGGTGAGTCGTTAAGAAGGATTGTCGCATATTGATATCAGAATCTTTATTCAAAACAACCTGTTTGATGTTCCACGTATCGATTGCGGCGGTGTTTTGACTTCCTAATCCTTGGGCTAAACTTGTTAAAATAAAGATTAAGTAACTAATAAGAACGACCATTGAAATCACCAGGCCGTAACGAAGTTTTTCATGTTTGATTTCTTTAAGTGCTAAAAACATAATTACTGTTCCTTTCCTATTTGAGCAATTGCGGTTTTAAACCGTTTAAAATAAAATTCTTGATTATCGGGATCAAGAAAAAGAGCCCGTAAAGTTTCGTGACTTAAAATGAAGTACATCCAAGTGGTGGTCTTCATCTCAGTTGTTGGGATAAATGGCCGCAACAAGTTTTCATTATATTTAAAATGCATTTGAAATAATGAATAGCTTGGAAGGAGATGGGCCTCATCAATAAACCGGCGCATTTGGCGAATTATAAGCTGGGGGTCAGTATAATCCTGATTTTCAATGTTAACGTGAACGCGGCTAAGTTCTTGATGAAGCAGATACAGATACGCATCAGTCAGATCATCAAAATATTTATAAAAAGCTCCTCGTGAAATTGAAGCATCTTTGATGATCCGTGCGACTTGGGCCTCATTTAATGGATGATGCGCGAATTCGTTTAGGAGCGCATTTTCAACGCGTTGCTTTTTTTCATCATTGAGTTTTAAAAATGTTTGTTTTGGCAAAATGATCAGCTCCTTTAGTGACACCGTGTCACTGACTATGCTTTGATTATATTCTAACGGTGACACCGTGTCAATATTTTGTTTCGGTGTTTTTTCAAATTGTTAAATGATAAGATAGAAAGTGAAATACGATTAGCAAGGAATTGACGATGAAAAAGGAAACACGAAGAAAAATCTTACTATATAGCACAGTTACATTGGGAATTATCTTAGCGATCGGAGTGATTGGAATGTTGCTGCGGGATTATTATCCGCAGATTCATCAGTTCTTTAATCCGCAAAACGATCGCATGTATTTGAAACAGGCCTTTCGCCATCATGGAATCAAGGATGCGTGTTTGTTGATTATTTTGACTGCGATTCTGACCGCGATTCCGGGAGCGCCGGTTGCGGTTGTCTGTATCTTTAACGGGGTCCTTTACGGCCCGTGGTTAGGGATTTTAATGAATTTGAGCGGCTATGTTTTAGGAAACTTGCTGGTAGTTTATCTTTTAGCGCATTTTAATTTCATTAAGCATTCAAAACATTTCAAAAATCAAATGGCATCATTTAAACGTTTCAAAAATCCAGCATTAGCAATCATTTTGGGATATGCTCTTCCAATGATTCCATCAAGTTTTACAAGTTATATGGCGGTCAAACTTAAGATGAGGATCGGCCGGTTAATTATTTGTATTGCAATCGGAACGTTGCCGATGTCATTACTGTATGCCTTTGGCGGTGATGCAGTCTTCCGTGGAAGTACACTTCGAATTATCGTTGCAGTTGTCTTAATTCTTTTGATTTTTGCAGTTCTATTCAAGGTATATCGCCAGTTTGAACGGCATCACCAAAAGAAAGCGGAAATGTAACATTCAAATTACAAATGGACAGGTTGAAACCAGAAAAACGGTAAATTTTTACGTTTTTTCTGGTTTTTTTATAGGTTAGAAAAGATTATTTTCAAAAATTCAGCGATTTTGGTGGTTTAAAAGATTGATTTTGTCATAAAAAATTGAAAGAAAACGAATCTTGAAAACAAGGGATTCGTGATGGATAAATAAATTTATTTTGTTAGAGTTTATTACTTTAAGTTACATCCTGAAGATAAATATTACATAAAAGCCGAAAATAGTAATTGTCTTGCTATTTCCTTGTTATATTCACCCCGTATACTAAGCAGTGTTGTTAAGGGAAAACAACATGTCAGAATGAAAACAGAATTTTTTATAGGAGTGAATTTTATTTATGAGAATTAAAAAGTTTTTATTGACAATTGCAGCAGCATTCGGCTTGATAACTGTAAGTGCCGTAGCCGCCAATGCTGATACAGTGACGGTAAAAAGTGGCGATACTCTTTCAAAAATTGCAACTGAATATAACACAACGGTTTCATCGATCCAACAGCTCAATCATTTAGCTGATGTTAACTTGATTTATGTTGGTGAACAACTTCAAGTTAATGGAAATGAAACTCAAAGCAACCAAGCTAATAATCAACCTCAAGCAGCAGTTCAACAACCTGCAGCTTCGAATAATCAAACAAAGCAAACTCAAAATACTCAACCTGCTGCTCAAAGTGCGCAAACAACTCAAGCAACAGCAAACAATAACGCAAGTTCATCATCGTCATCAAATCTTTCAAGCAGTGATGCAGCTGCGAAGGCATGGATCGTTGCGCGTGAATCAGGCGGAAATTACAATGCCCGGAATGGTCAATATGTTGGGGCATACCAATTAAGCGCAAGCTACTTAGGCGGCGATTACTCACCAGCCCACCAAGATGAAATTGCTAACCAATACGTTACAAGCCGTTACGGTTCATGGGTCAATGCGCAAAAGCACTGGCAAGAATGCGGCTGGTACTAAAATCGTAATTTAGAATCAATTAGTAATTAAAAGGTAAAGTAGGCAAAGTTTCCTTGATTTCAGGAGGCTTGGTTTGCTTTACCTTTTTTGTGTTATCTTTTTATGGTAAACGGGGGTAATCTAGGATAAGATAAGAATATACGAGAATAAGTAGGTGAACGAGATGCGACTTTCAATTATTTTAATAATCTTACTGTTGATCGTAGTTGGCTTTTTAATGATTTATAATGCGTTGGGAGTCCGGGACCGAGCGGCTACTTTTTCACGTGGGATGATTATAACGATTGGCATCATCATTTTTGGTGGTGGCATCTATTTATTTGTAAAATATTTACTCCGGTAAATGGTAATTAAAGAAAGAATGGAGAAGAATTATGACAGTTGAACCTGGACTAGTTAAGGCATATATTGCATGCAGTTGGTTTACACCTGAACAACGCGAACAGTTGGATGCAGGGTTGAAAGCAATTGAAGCGAACCCGACCGTTTCACGTGAATTTTCACATTTCCCGCTTGATCATCAATACAAAGGAATGGATGTTAACGAACATCCGGAACTTGTTCATGATATTGAATGGCAAAACCGGACTTATGTTTCAGACATTGAAGGCATGATGGGAGCCGATTTGGGAATTATGCTGTATAATCCAGCCCAAATTGATGACGGGGTTGCTTATGAATTAGGTTACCTTCGAGCATCGGGCAAGCAAACCGTATTAGTTATTCCTGATGACGCGGATGAGCCGTTGAATTTAATGATTGCGGTTGGTGTCAGCCGAATCATTCGGATGTCAGAACTAGCAACGTTTGATTTCCGCCATGTTGTCAGTGGAACTTACCAAGGCGGAGTCTACTAAAAGCAAGCATATTAATATTCCATTTGATTCAAGTTTGGTATTGTTATAACTGAGAGGTGTTAATTATGGCAGAAAAAGAAATTAAACGGGCGGATTTAGCAAAGTACAATGGTCAAAATGGTAACCCGGCTTATGTTGCAGTGAATGGAAAAGTTTACGATGTTACTGATTTACCAGCATGGACTGGTGGCGAACACCACGGAAATCTGGCAGGAACCGATGTAACGGATGCATTACTAAACAAGTCGCCGCATGGTGATAAGGTATTAGCTAAGTTGCCGTTGGTTGGAAAATTAGTTGATTAATAAGAAGGGTTGTGACAAAACATTAAAATGAGCGTGGTGGAAACAGAAAAGCGTTATGCATTCTTTCTATGCAACTCATTTGTTTTGGAACCCGATTATGCGGATATAGCAAAGAGATTGTGATGCGAATCACAATCTCTTTTTTTATAATAAAAAAGCCGGCCATAAAAGCCGACTTTGTAAAATTCGTGTTGAACTAAATCTTAGTACCAACCATTTGCTTCCCAGAAGCGTTGAGCGTTTGTCCATGAACCATAACGTTGAGCAACGTATTGGTTAGCAACGCGTTCTTGGTTAGCTGGTGAGTAGTCACCGTTTAAGTAGCTAGCACTTAATTGATACTTACCAATGTATTGGCCGTTCCGTGCGTTGTAGTTGTTGCTTGATTCGTGTTGTGCGATCCAAGCCTTAGCAGCAGCGTCGCTACCTGAAACGTTTGAGCTGTAATTGCTGTTGTTTGAAGCTTGAGCTTGTGTGTTTTGTGAAGCTGCTTGTTGTTGAGCAGCTTGTTGTGTTGAAGCTTGAGCTTGTGTGTTTTGTGAAGTTGCTTGTTGTTGAGCATTGTTGTTTGCGTTTTGTTGTGCAACAGCTTGGCCGTTGTTATCGTTGTTAACCTTTAATTGTTGGCCAACAAAGATTAAGTTTGGATTGCTAAGGTTGTTAAGTTGTTGGATTGTATTAACAGTTGTGTTGTACTTTTGTGCAAGTTCTGAAACAGTGTCACCAGCCTTAACTGTAACTGTGTCAGCATTTGCAACTACTGTAGCACCAGCAATTGTACCTGTTAATGCAGCAGCTGAAACTAAAACCTTTTTCATCTTCATAAATATATTCACTCCTATAAAAATTATCTGTATATATTCTTACTAACTTTCATATCAAAATCGTTCCGTAACGATTTAACAGTGTCTAGTATAAGCGGTAAATATCACAGCGTTGTAGCAAGAGTATTACTTATTGTTACAAAAAACTGAAATTTTGTAACAAAACTTAGAAAAATGTTGTTAAATAAGTAATTTAGTTTTGAATAAAAAGTAGTAATTAAACTGATTTTTTGTGAAAAAATCTGAATTTAATATGAATTTTGCAATGAAATTCAGTCGAATATAACAAAATCCTGGTATAATTTACAGAAAGTAACAGAGAATTACGGAGGAAAAGCAATGGATAAAGTTTTACTTTTAAATGCTGGTAGTTCGTCAGTTAAGTGGAAAGTTTTTGAAATCGAAAGCGAAAAAGTTGCGGGGGAAGGCGAAGTTGAGCGGATCAATACGCCCCAAGCATTAGTTACGACCAAGTTTAATGGTGAGAAAAAGCAGTCTCAAGAACCTGATTTGGGATATGAAGATGCAGTGCGGATGATTTTAAATAAAATCGAGGAATTTAAAATTGCTTCATTAAATGAGATTCAAATTGTCGGTCACCGGATTGTTGCTGGCGGCCAGAAATTTAAGAAGGCAACGTTGATTACGCCGGAAGTCTTGCAGGAAATTAAGGATTTAAAAGACTTTGCCCCGTTGCATAATCCGCATGAAGCCCGGTACGTTGAATTGATGCAAAAAATTTTACCAAATGTTGATCAGTATGCTGTATTTGATAGTATTTTCTTTACAGATATGCCGGAATCAAATGCGATTTATAGTTTACCATATGAGTTAACTCAAAAGTATCAAATCCAACGGTATGGTGAACACGGCATCAGTCATAGTTATTTAGCAGAACGAACAGCGGAATTACTTGACCGGCCATTAAATGAGTTGAAAATTATTACATTACATTTAGGAAGCGGCGCATCGGTAGCTGCAATTAAAAATGGTAAAGCATTTGACAGTTCAATGGGATTCACGCCGTTGACTGGTTTGACGATGGGAACCCGCGCTGGCGATATTGATCCGGCAATCGTCCCGTTCTTAATGGAAAAGGAAGGGATGACAGCGGAAGAAGTAATGACATTATTGAATGATCGATCCGGATTATTGGGGATTTCAGAATCAAGTTCTGATATGCGGGACATTGAAGCTGCTTGGCAAAAAGGTGATCGGCAGGCAAGCCTGGCTCGTGAAATTTTTATTAATCGGGTCGTAAAGTATGTAGGAGCATATTTTGCTGAACTTGGTGGAATTGATGCGTTAGTGCTGGCCGGCGGAATTGGCGAACATCAAATTGACTTGCGGTTAGCATTATTAAAGCAACTTCGGGTTCTTGGAATTAAGGTCGATGAAAAATTAAATCAGGCAAACCAGGAAGGAATAATTTCACCGCAAGATGCTCAAATTAAAACAATGTTGATTCCAACCAATGAAGAATTGCAAATGGTTCGTCAAATTAAAAAAGAAATTTAGTTCAGAAGAGGTTGTGTTAGCCGCAGCCTCTTCTTTCTTTTAATTGATTTAATATGATAAAATAAGAACAAATGTTTGATTGAGCGAATAGAGGTGGAATGATGAAATTTTTACACACAGCAGATTGGCACATTGGGAAGAAGTTGCATGATTTTTCACTTTTTGATGATCAGCGGGATGCGTTTGAACAAATTGAGCAGATCGCGTTGCGGGAAAAAGTCGATGCGGTCGTAATTGCAGGTGATTTGTATGATCGATCAGTTCCAAGTGAAGATGCGGTCCGGTTATTAGATCAAATGCTGATCCAACTAAATTTAAAAGATCATTTGCCAGTATTGGCAATCAATGGCAATCATGATTCCGCCGTCCGCCTTAATACCGGAAGCGACTGGTTCAAGGCAACAAATTTTTATATGAATACAAAATTGAAAGATGCTTTTACGCCGGTAGTTATTGGTGACACCCAGTTCTTTTTGCTGCCATACTTTGAACTTCCGGCTGCAAGGAGCTATTTTAAAGATGCCGAAATTCACAACTTGAATGATGCGATGAAGTTGATTTTCAGCCGAATGAAAGAGCGCTTTGAAGATGATAAAAAGCATGTTTTAGTGGCGCACTTTTTCGCAACTGGAAGTAGTCACTGTGATTCAGAAACACAAGTTGAAGTGGGCGGACTTGATGCCGTTGCGCTTGACTTAATGGAAGATTTTGACTACGTTGCGTTGGGTCATTTGCACAGTAAAAATGCGTTGCATCATCCGCGAATGAAATACAGTGGTTCACCGGTCAAGTTTTCAGTAAGCGAAGCTCAAGATGAAAAGGGCGTTTGGATCGTTGATACGGATCAAAAAGATGAAATGGCAAAATGGGTTCCGTTAAAACCGAAAAACGATATCGTGGTTTTGCAGGAAAGTTTTGCGACGCTCACGGATCCTGAATTTTACCGGCAAGTTGATGATGACCAGTTTGTGGCAATTCGGTTGACGGATAAGGAGATTATTCCGAATGTAATGAATCGGCTGCGTGAATTTTATCCACGGGTCATTAGTTTTCAAAGGCAAAATGGGCGGAATTCAATTTCGCAAGAAAGCAGCCGGAAAATTAAAAAGTTAATGCCGCTTGAGATGCTGGAGACTTTTTATCATGAGGCGACCGGGAATGAACTTTCATCAGTTCAGAAGAAGTTTGCGAAGGAAGAATTAGCGAAAGCTGAAAGGAGCGTTAAGTAATGCGGCCATTAAAGTTAACAATGCAGAATTTTGGGCCTTACCGGAATGAAACGGTTGATTTTACCCAATTTGAAAACGTGCCGTTATTCCTGATTAGCGGGAAAACGGGGAGCGGAAAAACAACGATTTTTGATGGAATTTGCTATGCCCTTTTCGGTGAAACATCCGGTAATGAGCGGACGCCGCAACAAATGCGTTCATCTTTTGCGCAAGCCCGAGAAAAAACGGTCGTTCAATTAAAATTTGAACATCAGGGAAAAGAATATACGATTACCCGCGAACCAAAGTATGATTATGTAAATGCAAAGGGCGGAACTTCGAGTCACCAGGCCAAACAGATGTTAAAGTACGATGATGTCAATGGCGAACAGGAGACGCTGACAAAGACGTCAGATATTAAAAGCTTTATTGAAGACCTGCTTCATTTAAACGCAAAACAATTTACCCAAATCGTCTTGTTACCGCAGCAACAGTTTCGAAAGTTTTTGGCTGCTGATAGTGCGGATAAGGAAAATGTTTTGCGACAGGTTTTTGGAACTGAAATTTTTGAAAAATGGACGGAACAAATTAAGACTGAAGTTCGCGAACTAAGCAAACGGGCGGAGCAGCAGCGGGCAAATCTGGAAGTTTTAAAGCAAAACGTAACGTTAACGGATGAAGAGCAAAAAGAGGTGCGGACAAATCAAGATTGGTTTGCGGTTATTGATGAAAAAATTACCCGCAACGAGCAATTTGTAACAGCTCAAAGAAAGACTTTAGATCACGACAACGAAAAACTGCAACAATCACGAAAGCAGCTTGATAATGCTAAGCAATTGAAAAAAGCGTTTGATGAGCGCAACCAGCTGGAACAAGAGCGGCTGATGCTTGAAAAGCAAGATCAAGAAATCAAACAAAAGGAACAAGAAATCACCCTGCTTGAATGGGCTCAATCGCAGCGGGCTTTAATAATGAAGGTTAGTCAGCAGCGAACAGCAGTCACAGATGTTGATCATCGAATCAAAGATGCTGAAAAGAACTTGAACCGCTTAAAGGAAGAACAACGGCAGCAGCAAAAAGTTTATGATGAACTTGAAAAACAAGCTCCTGAAATTGAGAAATTAACGACGAACGTGCAACGGTTGCAACCTAAATTGGACTTATATGCTGAGGTTCAAACGACTCAGCAAAATCTGCAGGATGCTCAGCATCAATTAGGGCAGGCAACTCAAAAGATGACTTCCCTTAAAAAGTTGCTTGCTGAAAAGGAACAGCAACTAAAAGAAAACCAGGTTCGCCTCCAGCAAATTGGGGATCTAACCGCCGTAAATGATAATTTGAACCAGCAAAAGTTACAGCTTAACCAGCTTGATCACCACCTTGAACGGCTTAACCAGTTTAAGCGGGATAAGAAAACGAATGAACAAAAGCTGGCAAAGATTGCGCAGGTCGTTGCTGATCAACAAAAGACAGTCGCAACCCTTTCTAAGCGAGCTGATGAACTTCAAAATTACTTTGCTCAAAACCAGATCAACTTTTATGTCAAACAGTTAACTCCGGGAAAGGCTTGCCCAATTTGCGGTTCGCCGGAACACCCGCACCCGGCTGAAATTGAAGTTCCGGCTGAAATGCGGATGATCAAAGAAGAGGATGTTCGGCAAGCACAAGCTAAATATACTCAAGCTGCCCAAAAACTATCTCAACTTGAGGAACAGCAAAGTGAATTCCAACATCAGACCCAAGCTGCCCAACAAGCCTTGAATGAGGAATTACAAAAGTTAAATCAAGAAAATCAAACGGGGCTATCATTTGATAAAATTAGTGATTGGCGTCAAGAACGAGAACGTGATTTTCAAACGCGAAAACAGGAATATGATGAATCAAAGAAATTACAGGCCAAGTTAACAGCTCAAAATACGACCCTTTCACAGCAGCAAACAGAACTGCAAAATCAAGCTGAGCAAGCACAACGGTTAAAGGAAGTAGCCGAACGAAAGACAGCGGAATTGGATGCTCAAGTTAAAACCCAGCGAAAGTTGCTGCCAGCTGAATTTGAAACAAAAGTTGAGTTGGAAAAGCAGTTAGAACAATGGCAAACTCAAATTGAAAAATTTGCAACTGCTCAAGAGAAAAATGCAAGCGAGATGCAACAAGTCAAAGAACAGCAAATCGTGTTACAAACTCAGGATAAGCAATTGACTGAACGATTGCGTGAGTTGCAGCTTGAGCTGAACCAAACCGAACGTGACCTGGAAGCCGAATTGCAAAAGCAAAACGAAACGGAATCCAAGTTACGGAATTTGATCAGTAATTTACACCGGTTACCGTCATTGCGGACAGAAGTGGATGAATATCGGCAAAAAGTACGGTCAAATACTGACCAGTTAGCGAAGGTTAATGAAACGATCGGTAAACGGGAGCTGCCTAACGTTGATCAACTTCAAACTCAGGTTGATGATTTGGAAAACAAATTGCGCGGGATGCAGATTAAGTGGGGCGAATACAATGCCCAGTTACAATCGCTGAAACAAATTAGGAGCAAAGCATCAAAATTGTGGGATGCTTGTCAAAAACAGCAACAGCATCTTGATGAAGTGATGGAACTTTCTCAGATCATCAGCGGAGGAACAAGTGAAAATAAACTTGGCCTTGAGCGGTTTGTTTTGCGCGAGTACTTTAAAGAGGTTCTTGAAGTAGCAACTCAAATTTTAGAAAAAATCACCGATGGTCGTTACTCGTTTGTTCTGCAGCAAAGTGCGGAACGTAATACTGCCCGGCAAACCGGATTGGGAATCGATGTCTATGATGATGAGGCTGGACAGACCCGAAGTGTGCATACATTGTCTGGTGGTGAAAGTTTTATTGCCGCTTTAGCGCTCGCATTGGCATTAGGTGAAGTAATTCAACGGCAAAACGGTGGAACTGAAATCGATACGCTATTTATTGATGAAGGATTCGGCTCGCTTGATGAGGATGCTCTTGCAACTGCGATGGAGACTTTGCGAACGTTGGAAGGTAAGAATCGGATGATTGGAATCATCAGTCATGTAAGGGAATTGCATACTCAAATTCCAGATCAGATCAACGTGATTGCGCATGAAGGTCAAAGTCATTTGAAATACCGGCATGAAATATAATTTTGAGGAAGAGAAATGAAGTATCGAACACATATCACGTTAACACTGGCGGTCGGCTTGCCGTTAATGGCTGCTTCGGGTGAAGTGAGTCTGCTAAATGGGTGTGCCCTGGGAGTTGGAAGTCTCCTTCCAGATATTGATCATCCAAGTTCGTTTTTAGGGAAACGAAATAAAATTGCCAGCGGGATCACCAATAAGACACTTGGTCATCGTGGCGGGACTCATTCGCTTTTGGGAGCAGTGATCGTATTTATATTAGGGACTATTGTTCAATTTCATTATTTGTCAGCATCGGGGCAGAATATGACTTTTTGGTTGATGCTCGGATACTTAATGCATTTGGTTGAGGACTCCTTTTCTAAGGAAGGTATTCATTGGTTGTGGCCATATAAAAAGAAACGAAAACGAACTAAATTGGTTTATTACACAACGGGTGGAATCGGAGAGCACCTCGTTTTAGGATTTACCCTGTGCTTATTATTGATTGAATTTCGTCTTTTGTGGCTTGGGACGCTTGGACAGTTAGTTCATTGTCAATGGTTGGCAGTAATTCAAACTAAATTTACAATGCTTCAACATGCATTGCTATCGATTATTAAATAAAAATGGAGCCGAATCGGTTAGATTCGACTCCATTTTATTTGGATCTAAATTATTTTTCGTCTTCTTTAAATACCCAGAAACGTTGGCCAAAGTAATTGATAATTGTAAATAAAATTGAACCTGAAAGTAATGAGATGACTTTAAGAACCATTACTCCAGCATGTTTGAAAATCAATTTTGCAATTGGCTGGGCGATTCCGTATGCGACAACGTAGCAAATTAAGATGTTAATGATAAATTTGCCGATATCTTCTTTTCCAGTGGTGTTGCTTTGGAAAGTAAAGTGTTTATTTAAGATGTAACTAACAATACTTCCGACAACGATATTGACTCCAGAAGGAACCCAATAACTGATTGTGTGGTTGGCCCCCATTTTAGTTAAAAGCCACAATGATAGAAACATTGCAACCCAACCGACAACGGTGTTGACAACCCCAACGATAATAAATTTAATGATGGTGCTGTCAAAAACTTTGGTATTTTTTTCTTCTGATTTCATTTGCTGATCCTCTTTTAATTTGAAATACATCAAATAAGTATAGAAAACTTAAAAAAAAGAGTCAATTTTGTTTAAAAAAATCTTGACGGATAAAGGTGATACCTGTATAGTAATAACTGTTGTTGATTTGGTAAGTCACTTAAAAATGATTGACACCAAGTTTTCAATTTGGTATTATATAAAAGCTGTCAGTTTGATAGCTAATTAGATATAAAGTAGATCTTTGAAAACTGAATAATGTTTCGACACACAAATGTGCAGGGCAATTCATGAAAATGAATGCAATAACATTTGCGAAGTCAATTCGCTAGTAATTACGAGTCACAAACTTATAAATTGAGAGTTTG
>DWVG01000051.1 GCA_019120355.1 Candidatus Ligilactobacillus faecavium | reverse complement strand
GACATCTTCTTTTGGTTTTCCATAATAAAAAGACTCCTTATATTAAATTAATAATAAAGGCGTCACACTATCAACAAAATTGAGATAAATAAAAAGCCTTACTGCCGGCTGAGCTCACTTCCAACAATAAGTCTTGATTTTATTTAATCCCGTGTTGAATAATAGCGCTCCGCAAACATTTGCGACAGTCCGTAATCTCTTAAACTACGTCCCAATCCATTGCCGGCTGTTATCCAACAATGCATTTCGGCAAAATCCCCTTTCAACTAATCTCAACGTTTAACAGTCACTCGATTAGCTTACTAATGTCATTTGCAACCTCTATTATTTGATTTATTTTGAATTCTAAAACTACTTCCTTAAATTGTCAACCCTAAAAATCAGATTTTTCGTGAATTGCATGTTGAGCTTCATATTCCTTAGCTTCACGAAGATAACCATATTTGTCATTCAACCGCGCTAATAACGGGTAATCGTGCGTATGAACTTCCCCCGTTTCCATTTGCCGTTGATAAAGTTCAATGTACGGAATGTTCGCATTTGCAGCCCGCAATAATTCATCCGGATGACTGTATGCGACCTTCCGAAAGTTAATTCCGCTCACTCCGTCATCATCGATCGTCACGATTAAATATTGAGCACGCAAGTCTTGCTGAAATTTAACGTGCCGGTTAAATGGCTGGCCAACGGATCCGGGATTAAGAATGATTTGTTCTTCACTGCTGTACCGCATAATCGGATGGTGAACGTGAGCATAGACTGCAAGGTCGAGATCATCTTCAACAAATAATTTATTAAAATTTTCGGTCGGTAACGTTGGGTACAATTGCTGACCAAAATTAATTTCAGGCAAATCGTGCGTAATTGCGATCCGAACATCATTGATCTGCTTTACGATCCGCATTGGCCAGCGTTTCATGGTTGCTAAAACCTGAGGATCAACTTTTGCGGCCACATCCATTGCAAGCCGTTCCATGTAAACTTTGCTTGGCTTCTCAAGCGCAATTTTCCCAGCAGCGCCCCGGATCATCAAATCATCCCAATTTCCGCGGATATACACATCAGGATTGATCTTTTGCATTAAATCCCATAAATCTTGCGCACCGGATCCGGGAGCGAATAAGTCGCCTAAAAACCATGATTCAGTCACTCCTTGTTCCTGCATATCCTCATATACTGCTTTCAAAGCCGTATAATTCCCATGTACATCCGAAAAAATTGCTATCTTATGACGCATGATGATCCTCTTTCCTAATTTATTATCTTAGTTAATCATATCACAAACTTGATATTTTCCTTCATCCTTGATTGCGTTAAAATAAACTCAGAATCAATTACGAAGAAGGAATTTCACATGGCATTACCTAAAAATCAACGTTATATTCAACCGCAAAATGTTCGCGAAGCAATGGAAGTGATTCAAGACCTATTTAATCAATACCGGCATGAACCCATGACCCAACAACTTTTAAATTATCATCTCGGATTGATTCAACGTTTGCAAACTGACATTTATGTGACTGCGGTCAAAGAAAATGATCCGCAACAATTAAAGCAGTTAGATGGAATGATTGAAGCCATGAAAACATGGACGCAGATTCGAACATCCAACCGACCATTCAATGCCAAAATGAAGAATTTTAAACTGGTTTCAAGCAACCGGCCGAAATTTAAAAAACACTCACATAAAATTAAAGGACAGCATAATTTTCATGCTGCCCGGCATTAATGAGATTGTGGCATCAGTCACAATCTTTTTATTTATCTTCCGTCTTAACACTTTTAGCCTGCTCATCCGTAACGATTCCTTCAAGATGATCAAGGTACCGTCCAAGATTATCATATGTTTCCCGGATGACTTTCAATAACGTTGCATCTTGATTTCCAAGTGCGCGTTCAGTCTTTAAAAATTGAATAAGCGCAATAATATCAGCAAGCTTAATGACTGTTCCAACAATATCACCATCAGCTTCATGCTTCCGTAAATTTGTAAATTCATCTTTAATTTCTGGGAAGTATTTGTTGATTGCGAAATCTTCAGCCTTATCCAACATTTGTTTCAATCCAGGAACCTGATATTTAACATTGCTTGGAACATCTGATGAAGATGATTCCGCAATATCGTGGATCAACGCTTGAATCGTAATTTCCCCTTTTAATTCATCACTTAGTTTTAATTTTTTTGCAATCTTAAGTGCGTAATACGCAACGAAAAAACTGTGTTGCGCAATATTTTCCGCTTTGATCGTCGTGATCGTTGATTGCCGGTGAACACTGTTCATGGTTGCTAACTTATCATTGACAATTGCTGCGACAAATTTCTGCATTTCTCCAATTTCCATTCTTTTCAGCCCTTTCTGTCTTTAATGATAAATACTACACATTATTAAAAGCAAAATCAAGTGTAAACAAAAAACCGTGCAACCGCACGATTTTTCTATAAGTCATAATCATCTTGCTTATAACCAAACGCTGCAAGGTCCGCTTTGCGATCCTTCCAATTTGGTTGTACCTTGACCCATAATTCAAGATAAACCTTATCACCAAGCATTAATTCAATATCTTTCCGTGCCCGGATTCCAATTTCTTTCAGCATTTTGCCGCCTTTACCGATAATAATTCCCTTTTGGCTTGGGCGTTCAACAATAATGGTTGATTGAACGAGAACCTTTTCATCGGTTTCCCGCTTGATCCGATCAACCACCACTGCAACTGAATGCGGTACTTCTTCCCGGGTCAGTTGTAAAACCTTTTCCCGAATCAGTTCACCAGCAATAAACCGTTCAGGATGATCTGTAATCTGATCATCCGGGTAATACTGCGGGCCTTCAGGAAGATCAGCCACTAAATTATCGATCAATTCCGGTACATTATTTCCTTGAAGTGCTGAAATTGGATAAACTTCCTTATAGTCAAGGGTATCCTTATATTCAGTAATAATATCAAGCAGTTTATCAGGGTGGATCTTATCGATTTTATTGATCACTAAATAAATCGGCTTATGAACTTTTTTAAGCCGTTCAATAATAAAGTCATCACCCTTGCCCCGCTTTTGCGTTGCATTGACCATAAAAAGCACCGCATCAACTTCGTTTAACGTTGAAAGGGCTGATTGAACCATAAAATCTCCTAATTGACTATGCGGTTTATGAATCCCGGGAGTATCGATAAAGACAATTTGCGCGTCTTTCCGAGTATAGATCCCTTGAATTTTATTTCGTGTTGTCTGCGCCTTGTCGCTCATAATTGCAATTTTTTCACCGATCACCCGGTTTAAAAACGTTGACTTTCCAACATTCGGTCTTCCAATAATTGCAACAAAGCCTGAATGAAATTCTTGATTTTCCATTTTATCCCTCATCTTTAATTAGAATAAAGCAATAATGCGGGGAATAAAAATCAATCCCGCAACGATCACTGCAAAGGCCGCTGCGAGTAAAACCATCCCGGCAGCAATATCCTTTGCTTTTTTTGCAAAGTCGTTTGAATGAAGATGACTTGCTAAATCTGTTAAGTTTTCAATGGCGGTGTTAGCTGCCTCGGCAATTAAAACGATTGCTGAAGCCGCAATCAACCATAGCCATTCGCTAATTGACAAGTGAAAGATCAATCCTGCAATAACGACCAATGATAAGCAGATCAATTCAAATCGAAAATTCCGCTCTTCTTTAAAAAGCGTTATTAAACCGTCACATGCATGTCTTAATGAGTGCGAAAATTTTCGATTTTTCCAATTTGTCGCGAATTTATCTTTGAAGTCCATAGCCATCCAAAATTTCGTCTTGTAAACTGAACATTTCTTTTTCATCTTCCGCCTTCATGTGGTCGTATCCATTCAGGTGAAGGAAACCATGAACCGTTAAAAATCCAAGTTCACGATCTTGTGAATGTCCAAGATATTCGGCTTGTTCAGCGACTTTTTCCATTGAGATCATCAAGTCACCTAAATTTTTCGGCATTTCAAATTCCATGTCAGATGGCAAAATAATATCGGCTTCATCGCCATCTTCTTCCATTGCAAAACTGATAACATCTGTCGGCTTATCAATTCCGCGATATTTTTTATTGATTTCGTGAATATGCTTGTTATCCATCAATGTCACTGACATTTCGGTATTTTCCGGTAAGCTCAAATAGTTTGCAGCATATTCAAGCACTCCACGGACAAGATCTAATTGATGAGCTGTCACGTGCCTGGTTTCATCAATAAGCTGTAGATCCATTAGTCTTCATCCTTATCATTTTCGTTTTCATTTAAAATTTTATCTGCGGCCAAATCGCCACCGTCTTCATAAGCTTTGATAATTTCAGATACAACTGGATGCCGAACAACATCTGCTGCGTCAAAGTGAACGAATCCAATATGCGGTAAGTTTTGTAATAAGCGTTCGGCGTCAACTAATCCACTTTGTTGGTGTCCCCGTGGTAAATCAATTTGTGATTTATCACCGTTAACAATCATCTTTGAACCAAAACCTAAACGAGTTAAGAACATTTTCATTTGAGCTCGGGTTGCATTTTGGGCCTCATCCAAAATAACAAAGGCTTTTTCAAGCGTCCGGCCCCGCATGTATGCTAACGGCGCAATTTCAATTACCCCGCGTTCAATCAGCCGTTCAGTATGTTCAGCCCCTAAAATTGCATACAGCGCATCGTAGATTGGCCGTAAGTATGGGTCAACCTTTTCTTTTAAATCACCCGGTAAGAATCCTAATGATTCACCTGCTTCAACGGCTGGCCGTGTTAAGATCAGGCGTTCAACTTCCTTCTTCTTCAATGCCGCAACAGCCATCACAACCGCCAGGAATGTTTTCCCTGTTCCCGCAGGTCCAATTCCAAAGGTCAAATCATTGTTTTTGATCGTTTGGATATATTGCCGCTGACTAAAGTTCTTTGCCCGAATCGGCCGTCCTGTCCGGTCACGCAATAATGTTGTTGTATATAAATCAGAAAGATAACTTAAAGTCCCCCGTTCCTGCATTTTAACTGCTGAAACGATATCGGCTTCACTGATACTAATTCCGCTTTTCAAAAGTTCAATTAATTTTTCAATAATTTGAATTGTCGCCTTTACATCATCGGCCTGGCCATCAATTTTAATGTTGTCGCCAAACGGACGAATCTCGACATTTTTACTTTCTTCAATCAAATGAAGGTAACCATCATTAATTCCAAATAATGCTGGTTCTAAATTAGGTTCAGAAATATGATATTCTTCTTCAACCTTTTGCTCTGCTGTCAATCAATTGACCTCCTATAATATAATCGTTAAATTAAAATTTAACCGTCTTTACAGAAATATTATACAACTTTCTGACTTCCAACAATATTGTTTGCTCTTTTACATCGGATAAAAGGTTGTTTGAACGATTTTCTTCGTTTCATCCAGCTCGTGGTCAATGATTTCATGATCGTCAGCTGAAATCTGGCCGCTTGCCTCCCAAAAATCAGCCAATTCGCTAAGCATTTCAAACGCAACCGGCTCATCTAAAGGATTTTGCCGCTGAGCAGGCATAAATTCCGCAAAGTACGCCGGTAAAATTGATAGATCATGGATAAACGTTTGATGTAAAATCGTCAATAAAAATTGATCAAGGTAATCCCGCGCATAACTCATCATCAATGCGATTTTCCGCTGACTATATGAAGCTCCTTGAAGGTACCGCTTAAAGCGGGCAAGCATGATTGAGTTATTTTTTTCAACTGAAAGCCGGAAATTATTCATTTCATCTGGATCACTACTGATCTTCCCGTCCATTTCTTCCCACTGAGAATATGGATCCCACGTTGGCTTAATTTTGACGTCATCAAAATTGGCGGCAACGTCCGCTGGAAACAAATATTTTGCCGTAATTTCAAATTTAAAGGCTGCCAACGGATTCCGGTAATCATTCAACTTACTTGGAAAATCACGCCCGATTCTGACTGCAGCCATTACATTTTGCGGGTCATTTGGCCGATCCAATAAGTTTGCATTTTGAATCAGCTTTTCTTTATAAACTTCCAATAATCCGGCCACTTTGCTATGATTACTCATTTGCATGATCGTTTTATGGTCGATCTTAATGTCATTCAGGTAAGCTTCGATTTTAATGAAACTAATATCCATTGATTCGCAAACGGACATTAAAGTTAGACTAAAAGCTTCAAAAAAATCATCAAATGACTTAAATGGTCTTGTTTGCGGAATGATCACTGCAAAGTTTGTATAGTCATTCAAGGCAAGCATTCCCTGATGGTCGTCGATTTCATACGGTAAAATCGACCAATTTAAAATTTCAGTGTGATCATCGGTCTCAGTCAAATCCACTTCATGAGTCGGATTCTTAAACTGTGAAAGTGCCTTTTTTGTTGTATGAATAAGCATTCAATCAACCCCTAGTTTTTATTGTTGACAACATCCGTTAAAACTTGACCGTCTTTGGCCGCATAAATTACTTGATTGCTATTCGGCTTCGTCAATTGTAATGTATAGCCCTTCCCAAGTGGTTTGGTCAGTTGCTTTGAGGTGCTTAAAATTCCGCTCGTCAAATTATTATAACCGCTTTGTTGCGCCTTTTGCGGATTGGCTAAAACGTAGTTGATTGCTTTTACGTCCTGGTCCGTTGTTGGCGTGACCGTAAACATCTTGCTTTGCTGATCAAACGTTACGGTCCCAACCTTTGCAAAGCTTTGCTGCAAATCTTTCAAAACCTGCTGTTGATCCTTATCTTCTTGGATTCCGTTATTGATCACTTGCAAGCCGTTTTCAACCATTCCGCCCTGGGATGATGCTTCCGCTGATAACGTTGTCCGCATTGGATTCGAACTTGTCTTTGCCTTTTGGTCTTCTTGGTGAAGATGATAAGCATTTAAACCGCATCCGACACATACGATCAGGCTTGCGATCAATAAAATGGTTGGTGCAAGCCACTTTCCATAACGGTGAACTGAATTAATCAAATAGAAAATTCCGAGAATAAAAATTATTCCGGCTAATAATGCGATTGCAAACCAAATTGCCACTCTTTTTCGTCCTTTCTCATGGGT
>DWVG01000050.1 GCA_019120355.1 Candidatus Ligilactobacillus faecavium | reverse complement strand
ATCAACCATCTTGTATACCGGAACTACGTGGTTGTCCAACCGGAATTGCCGGACATCATCAGGCGTTGTCTGCCATAACTTTGCAATCGTTAAATCACTGAAGCCATAACGTTTAGCTTTCTTCAACGTTTCAAGATCATTGACATTTGCAGCAAGATCCTTTTCAATTTCCACAATGTGCATCAAAATGTCAAGGAAGTAACGGTCAATTTTGGTTAATTCATGCACTTCTTCTAAGGTATAACCGCGCCGGAAAGCTTCTGCCAGATAGAAGATCCGGTCATCCTGGGCGTTGACTAACCGATTTTCAACTTCTTCATCTGACGCTTGACGGCATGTTTCAGAAATCAAGTCGTCTTCGTCAATTTCCAATGACCGAACCGCCTTTTGAAGGGATTCTTCAAGGTTACGCCCCAAAGCCATGACTTCTCCGGTGGCCTTCATTTGACTGCCTAACCGGCGATCAGCATCGCGGAACTTATCAAATGGCCAACGCGGAATCTTCGTAACAACGTAGTCCAATGCCGGTTCAAATTCCGCAAAGGTCGTTTCGGTAACGGGGTTCTTGATTTCATCAAGGGTCAAGCCGACCGCGATCTTAGCTGCCAACTTGGCGATTGGGTAACCGGTGGCCTTGGAAGCCAACGCTGATGACCGTGAAACCCGCGGGTTAACTTCGATGATGTAATATTGGTAGCTATCCGGATCCAACGCAAGCTGAACGTTGCAGCCACCTTCGATCTTCAATGTGCGAATCAATTTCAATGAACAATCCCGCAACATTTCATAATCACGATCCGATAATGTTTGGGTTGGCGCAACCACGATCGAATCGCCGGTATGCGTTCCGACCGGATCAACGTTTTCCATTGAGCAGACGACCATTGCGTTATCCGCTGCATCGCGCATTACTTCAAATTCAATTTCTTTAAAGCCAGCAATTGATTTTTCAATCAAACATTGGGTTGCGGGTGAAAGGTCAAGGCCGTTTGCAGCAATCCGTTCAAGTTCTTCACGGTTCTTGCACATGCCGCCGCCAGTTCCGCCCATCGTGAAGGCTGGGCGCACGATTACCGGATAACCGATTTCTTCAGCATAGTCCGTTGCTTCCTTGACCGTATTGACACTACGTGAAGGCGGAACCGGTTCATTCAATTCTTTCATCAGTGCCTTGAACTTTTCCCGGTCTTCAGCTTCATCAATGGCTTGAAGGTTCGTTCCCAACAATTCAATGTTGAATTCATCTAAAATTCCGGTTTTATCTAATTCAATGGCCAAGTTCAATCCGATTTGACCGCCTAAAGTTGGTAAAATCGCATCCGGATATTCTTGCCGAATGATCCGTTCAACCGATTCAACCATTAACGGTTCAAGGTAAACATGATCGGCAATTTCGTTATCAGTCATGATCGTTGCGGGGTTGGAGTTGACTAACACAACTTCATACCCTTCTTCTTTCAACGCCAAACATGCTTGGGTTCCGGAATAATCAAATTCAGCCGCCTGGCCAATGATGATTGGCCCAGATCCAAGTACCATAATCTTGTGAATATCAGTTCTCTTAGTCATCTTGTTCGCCCTTTCTCTTGTCGATCATTTGCATAAAGTCATCGTACAAACTAACCGCATCATGCGGTCCCGGAGCTGCATCCGGGTGGAATTGAGTTGAAAATGCCGGATACTTGCGGTGCCGGACACCTTCGATCGTTCCGTCGTTGATTTCAATGTGGGTCGGCATTAAGTCGGTTCCATTTAATGATTCCGGATCAACGGCATACCCGTGGTTTTGGGAAGTAAATGCAATTTCGCCCGTCGCAATTTCCCGGACTGGGTGGTTGAATCCACGGTGACCGAACTTCATCTTGAACGTGTCCGCCCCGTTTGCAAGACACATCAATTGGTGACCTAAGCAAACCCCCATGATCGGCACCTTTCCCATAATGCCTTGAATCATCTTAATGGCTTGCGGCAAGCTCTTCGGATTGCCAGGGCCGTTTGAAAGTAACACGCCATCCGGATGAAGTTGCAAAATTTCTTCCGCCGTTACGGTATATGGCATCACGATCGTATTGCAGTTGCGTTTGGCTAATTCACGCAAAATACTGTGCTTGGCGCCAAAGTCAACAACGATCACATTCCGTTCTGTACCTGGATTTGGATACGGTTGTTTGGTTGAAACCATGTCGACCAACTGATCAGTCAAAACCGTTGCTTGCAACTGTTCGATCGTGTGTTCCTTATCTTCGATCGAATTTACCAAACATCCCTTCATCGTTCCGTGTTCGCGAATGATCTTCGTCAGCCGCCGCGTATCAATTCCGCTGATTCCCGGAATGTGATTCTGTTTCAAAAAATGATCAAGGGTATCTTGCTTGCGCCAGTTGCTTGCATACCGCGCTAATTCGCGGCAAACGACTCCGCGGCATTTGGGTTGCAACGATTCATAATCATCAAGGTTGATCCCGTAGTTTCCAATCAACGGGTTCGTAAATACTAAAATCTGGTCAGCATATGATTGGTCAGTGATTGCTTCCTGGTAACCCGTCATTCCAGTTGAAAAAACAACTTCACCAGTCGTAATGTGGCTTGAACCAAATGCTTCGCCTTCAAACACATTTCCGTCTTCCAAAACCAAGTATCGTTTCATCTTAAAGCTCCCTCTCTCGTTGGTATTTAATTTCACCGTCAACAATTGTCATTACCGTTTGACCGTATAACTCATGCCCCGTAAATGGAGTATTTCTTCCTTTTGATAAATAGTCCGCTTCACTAAACTTGAACGGGTGATCTAAATCGAACACCGCAATATCAGCTGCATCGCCGATCCGCAGCATGCCGGCTTGCGTTAAATTGAATAATTTTGCGGGTCGCACCGTCAACCAGTTGATCAGTTGTTCAAGCGTGCATTTGCCAGTTTTAACCAAGTGCGTGTACAAACTTGAAAAAGCCGTTTCACTGCCAGTGATTCCAAATGCTGCGCCAACCATGCCATGCAATTTTTCATCATCGGCATGGGGAGCATGGTCAGTTGCAATCATGTCGATCGTCCCGTCAAGCAATCCTTCGATCAGGGCTTCCTGGTCTTCCGCGGTCCGCAACGGCGGATTCATTTTGTAATACGCATCATCCGTCGTGATCATGCCGTCATTTAATAACAAATGATGCGGCGCTGCTTCACAGGTTACGTTGATCCCCATTGACTTGGCGATGCGAATCATCTCCACGCTTTCCTTCGTTGAAACGTGGCAGACATGATAATGCACGCCCGTTTTTGCTGCTAAAACCAAATCCCGTGCCAATTGTGAAGATTCGCATTCCCCTGGGATTCCGGTTAATCCTAATTTCTCCGCGTTTGCGCCTTCATTCATCACTCCGTTAAATTTCAGTGAATCATCTTCAACATGTTCGGCCAATGGCAAGCCGACTGCTTGAATCCCCTGCATTGCCTTGTACATTGTGCCGCCATGCTGAACGCCGTGCCCATCATTACTGAAGCCGCAAACTCCAAGTTGTTGCATTGCTTGATAGTCGATCAGTTGATCTGAAGTTAGATCAGCAGTGATCGGAGCATACTGGTAAACATGAACAACCCCGGTTTGCCGGTTATGCGCCATCATCTGGTGAATCAATTCTGGCGTATTCGGAACCGGATCAACGTTTGCCATCGCACAGGTGGTAGTAAAGCCGCCATGCGCTGCTGCCATTGTTCCGGTATGAACATCTTCTTTGTATGTTAGCCCCGGATCACGGTAATGAACGTGAACGTCAACCAGTCCCGGAACAATGATCTTACCGGTAACATCGATTTCCTGATCGGCGCTACAATTTAACTTGCCAATGGCCTTGATTTTCTGATCTTCAATCAAAACATCCGCTTTGATAAAGCTGTTATTTTGATAAACCTGACCGTTTTTTAACAATAATTGCATTATTGAAGCCCTCCAAGATGATTGCCGCGCAAAACGGCTTCGATCATTGCCATCCGCATAAAGACGCCATTTTGCATTTGCCGGAAGAACCGTGATTTTTCAGCTTCAACCAAGTTTGATGAAAATTCGACATCGCGGTTGATCGGACCCGGATGCATGATAATGGCTTCCTTCTTCATTTGCTGATACCGCTTATTTGTTAACCCGTATTTTTCATGGTAGCTAGTTACGGAGAATTGATCTTCATTTTCATCGCCGGCGTGGCGTTCGTGCTGGACCCGTAAAAGCATTGCAACGTTGATTTGATCGATCACATCATCAAGGTCAACGTGTTTGCCGTATTTATCAAATTGGGAATCATACCAGTAATCCGGACCAGCAAAGTACAATTCAGCGCCTAAATGGTGAAGAGCTTGCATGTTACTGCGGGCGACCCGCGAACTTGTAATATCCCCGACAATCGCAATCTTTAACCCGTCAAAATGACCGAATTCTTCATAAATCGTCATTAAATCAAGCATGCTTTGGGATGGATGCTGGCCGCTGCCGTCGCCCCCGTTCATAATCGCCATGTGAAGGTGCTGATCATCATTTAAATTGATCAGCGGTTCATAGTAGTTATTCGTTGAGTGCCGGATCACACTTAATTGAACCCCTAAAGCCTCCAGCGTTAGTAACGTGTCATATAATGTTTCCCCTTTATTGACCGACGAGTGGCTCGGGTCAAACGGAATAACTTGAATTCCTAATTTCCGTTCCGCCATATCAAAACTGGTGTGCGTCCGGGTTGAATTTTCAAAAAAAAGATTGGCTGCATATACCGGTTCCGTCAATTCAATTTCCCGGGTTTGGTTTTTAAATCCTTCGGCATTGTGGATCAATGTTAAAATTTGATCATTTGTTAAATTTTCAACTGAAACAAAGTGTTTAAGTGCAATTTCATTTTCCATGATGATTTCTCTCCTTTATTTTGCTTATTAAAAAAACGCCTACCTGAATTTGACTTCAGATAGGCGTTACCCTTTTTATGGTTCTGATTTTGGAATACAGTTATCGATTACAATTATATTTCAGAACAGAATACCAACCGTTTTGCCCTCTCTGGAGTCAATTAAATGGTTAATATAAATGTTTAGTTTTTAATTAAATCAATTCCATCTTTACCGTCAATTTCTTTTACGTAAACGGCAACCTGTTCGTCCATGGCGGTTGGAATATTCTTTCCAATAAAGTCTGGCCGAATTGGAAGTTCACGATGCCCCCGGTCAACCAATACGGCAAGGTTGATTCGATCTGGCCGGCCTTGGTCCATCAAGGCATCTAATGCGGCCCGAATCGTCCGGCCGGTAAAAAGCACATCATCAACTAAGATCACGTGTTTGCCGGTGATGTCGAATTGCAATTGTGAATCCTTGACGACCGGGTCATCAGTATGCTTCCGGTCATCCCGGTACATCGAAATGTCAAGTTCGCCAACGGGAACACTTGCACCTTCAAGTTGTTCCAAGCGCTTAGCGATCCGTTGAGCAAGGTACGCTCCCCGGGTCTTAATTCCAACGATCACCAGGTTGTCAATTCCTTTGTTGCGTTCGATGATTTCGTAAGTCATCCGGGTAAGGGCCCGTTTGACCGCCATTTCATCATAAATTTCCTTTGCCATATTGATTCCTCCTCAAAAACAAAAGGGCTTAGCCTCTACAAAACTAATTTCGTATCGACTAAGCCAGCTTGCTAACGAACGTTTGCGAACCTTTTTAGCCTCACGGGACTAGTTTCAAGGTCTTTTATCAATTTAAATTTAACCTTTGTGCTGTTGCTTGTCAAGCTTATCCAGCATTTTTTGAAAATTTTCTGGAA
>DWVG01000049.1 GCA_019120355.1 Candidatus Ligilactobacillus faecavium | reverse complement strand
GAAGTTCTTGACTCAGTTCGTGAAAAATAATCTAATTGAAAGTTAGACAATTAAGTCTGTTGGGTGATTGTCGCCTGACAGGCTTTTTGTGTTTTAAGAGGTTAAAATGAAATATCCTGAAGAATTAGTAGCACGGGTAAAGCAACGGGCAGCTGGTTATCGGCTTGAAGGCTTTTTATCTGGTCAGGGAAAAATCAATCCGCCGTTGATGATCGTTGGTGAAGCTCCCGGAAGAAAGGAAATTACGGCCCATATTCCGTTTTCTGGACAGTCCGGGCAGGAATTGATGAAGTCGTTGGCCATCACCGGGTTGACCCGGGATGAGGTTTACATTACAAGTGTTGTTCGCAGTCGCCCGTACTCAGTTAAAAAAGTTAAGAATAAAAAGACTGGTGAAATTGAAACAAAAACGCCGAACCGCACACCAACAAAAAAAGAAGTGTTAGCCTATGCCCCGCTTTTTGACTGGGAATTGAATCAGGTCGATCCGCAAATCATTGTAACGGTTGGGAATACGAGTTTACAGCGCATTTTAGGACCTAAATTCAATGTTGGAACCCATCATGGCCAAGTATTTCACCAACCGATTCAGCAGTTAAATGCAACGGGGGACGGGTATGCCTTATCTAAGCGGAAGTATACGGTGATCTCAACATTCCACCCCGCAGCTGTTTTTTATAACCGAAAGTTAGCTCCTGAAATTGAAAAAGATTGGCATTTGATCGACCAGGTATTAAAGGAACGCCAGTCCGCCGCAGATTAAGACTAAAAGAATTAACAGTCCCCACTGAGAAAATGAAATTGAGTCATGATACGTTTCGGTGCGGGGATAATCGTTGGAAAATCCTTGAAGCGTCATCGCAACGGCAAGGTTATCTGACCAATTCAAACAACTGACAATAATTTTTAAATAAAGCATCGGATTCCACCAATTCAGCGTTTGATTATGCATATTGGCGGCAATCCGAATTTTTTTGATTTGCGCTTTTACATTTTGGACCATTCCCATAGCAGCAAGAATCCCGTAAACAAATGTATTTGAAAGATGAAAATGCTGATGCAGGCTTAAAAGGACTGTTTTCAAGGAATAGCACAGGGTAACAAGTGCTCCCAGTGAAAAATAGGTATAGATCCGGGTGGCATACAACCAGGCACTTGTAAATGAGTGACTAAATGAAACAAATGATAGCCAGCTTCCAAGGGCAAACGGAAACGCGATCAAAAGGGCAATTCCAATTTTTTTAAATGAAACGCGACAAACCGAAAGATATAGTAAACACCCAATGAAGACAACAACGTTTAACCAAATTTTCGAAGCAAACGTCAAAATCAGTCCGAGAACCAGCATTAATAAAACGGCAATCGTCGGATTAAGACGGGGATTAGCGGTTGATTTCATTTAATGATTCTCCTTTCGGTAAAGGTTGAAGCTGCAAGTTATGAATTTCAAGAACATAGTCATAATGGGTGAGCGATTGAAATTGATGATCGATGATCAAGATTCCACATCCAAGTTGCTTAAGCGTTTCGATTAGTTTCCATGCAAGCGCAACGGAGGCGCGGTCAAGGCCGGTTAAGATCTCGTCAAGCAAAATTACGGGACTGCTGATGATCGCTAAGGTCAGAAGCTGCACTTTCTTTTGCTGGCCGCCGGAAATAAAATATGGACTTTCATTAAGGATATCTTGCAAGTTAAGTCTTTGAATCCATGAGCTAATTTGCGAATCTGTCCAAAAGTCCGGGTGATGCGAAGCCTGTTGTGCACTTTGCAGTTCTTCGCGCACCGTTGTTTTGATAAATTGATCTTCGCTATTTTGGAAACCGAGGGTAATTTGCCGGATCCATTTCCGGACGTTGGCCCGTTGTTCATTTTGCTGATCATAGGTGATTTGACCGGAATACGGGTGTTGTTTGGTAAGCACATTCAAAAGGGTCGACTTGCCGCTTCCGTTTTTGCCAGCTAACAATCCAACCATTCCCTGAGGTAACTTAAAGGTACTTTCAGTAACGAGTGGCCGCCCGGACTGGTTAAACGTTAATTTGTGCCACTGAAGTCGGGACGATGTTGAAGACGGCAAGGTTGCGGTTACACGTGAAACAGCCCGCGAATTTTGAAATTTGGGGCTGAATGATTGTAATTTTTGTGCAGTAACGCTGAGCCAGTTATCAGCCAAATCTTGATAATATTGCAATTGATGATCCGTCACAATGATTGCAGTGTTATTTTTTTTGCTTTTTAACGTGTGGATAAGCCGAAGCTGGTGGTCGCGGTCCAGGTTCGCAAACGGTTCATCCAAAAGCAGATATTCAGGATCAAGACTGAAGATCATCGCAAGCGCCATCTGCTGCAGTTCGCCACCGGAAAGCGTCGTTACCGGCTGGTCAACAAGGGCCTCCAATGAATTTTCACTAATGATTTGATGAATAATTCCTGGAATTTGATCTCTTGGTGTCTGAAGATTTTCAAGCATAAAGGTCAGCTGTTCCCGCCCGGTTTTAAACGTAAAAAAGTGGCGAGTATTTTGCGGAAGGTATGCCAGATGTTGAATCCGGGCCGCGGGAACAATTAAGGCTGCATCTTGCTGATTCAGTTGGATTTTCCCGGATGATGGTGAAAGAATCCCTGCTAGCAATTGCAGAAGGGTTGATTTTCCACTGCCATTTTGACCAGCAATCACCGTTAATCCGCGAGTTGGAAAATGGTAAGTAACATTTTCCAGCAATGACGGTTGTTGGGGATAGGCAAAGGTCATGTTTTGGATTTCAAGGTCCATTATGCAGCCACCACCTTTGTTTTAATAAGTAGTTTCTGAATTGCCGCAACTATGAGTCCAGCAAAAATTCCGATTGAAATGAAGCGCAGAAACAATAAGATGATCAACATGTGCAGGGGATAGTGCAAATAACCGCTTTGAAAAAGATCCCACCCGAAAGTGATCAGGGTCGCAGTGATTGTGGATAAAAATAAGCCGAAGCGGTCAAAATGACGATATCCGGTAAGGGCAAATCCGCATTCTGAGCCCAGTCCTTGAATTAATCCCGAAATGATCGTCGCAACGCCCCAACTTGAGAAAATAAACATTTCTAAAATCGCAGCTAGCAACTCGCCAATCAGACAAGCATTGCGTTTTTTTAATAATAGGGCAGAAACCGGGCCGGCCATTAACCAAACACCAAGGGTCAAATCGTTAGCATACGGTTTTAATGGTGTTGCCGCAAGTAAGTAATAAACGTAATTCCATCCCTGATAGATCAATCCGAAGAAGATCGCGATCAGGGAAAGCAAAATCACATCATGAACTGTCCAATGTTGTTTATGGGGATTAACTGTGGGTAACTGCATAAGATTCACTTCATTTCTTTGATATAATCTAATTATACCGGATAATGGCAGGTGAAATCACAATGGAGCTTGATAATTATGTGAAACAAATTCAAGCAATTCGGCAAAATTTTATTAAATTGACGCCGGTTGTGGAAAAATGTGATCAGATTTTAGCAACGATCAGCGCTTATCAACAGCGGCAATTACCAAATGTTGAATTAACAGAATTGGAACTTTCAACGGATCTGATTTTTGATAATTTGATTGAATATCCGCAATTGATGGATGTTTCCCCGCAATTTGAAAATTTAAGACAGGTACTGATTGAAAATTTTGGAATTTGGCATGTTTGCAATCAGCTTTGGATCAATGATCTGCAAGCTTTTTGCGGGGCAAAAGCGCATAACTTAGAGATTATGGCGGGAAATGCCGTGATCAGTGCGAATTTGAAAAATACGATTGCAACGGATAATCTTGACTGGGAAGGGCAGGACAATGATCGCCCGTGTCCGTGGACGACAGTGGAAAAGTTGGATGCCAATGCGGCGGTTCAAAAATATTATTCATATGTGGATAACATTATTATGGCGTGGGCGCCAGATAGTGGCGATGTTGATTGGCAAGTCTTGCAATTTTTACGCCAAAACCACTTCCCCGGAAATTTGATCGTGATTGGCGAACGAAACGGCGCAACCAATTCGGCCAAGTTTTGGCAAAACGCGCGGTTACAGTTAGTTGATCAGCTCAACCGGCACCATCGGCCATTTGACTTTATTAATGATCAGGTCTGGCTTGTAAAATGAGGCAGAATAAAAAAGGCGCGAAAATTTACCGCGTCTTTTTAAAGAGGTTTAATTGGGCAATTAACCAATAATGTCGAAGTTTTCAACAAAGTTTTCAAAGTCAGCTGCGGTGTAGCCGTAACGAACCATGAAGACTAACAAATGACCGAGAATTGTATCGCAGTCAAAATCTTTTAAGTCGGCGGTTTCAAGTGAACTGCCGTCTTCCTTGTTCAATTCGTAGTAAGCAACTTCTTCAAATGAGTATACGCCAGTGTTGAACATGTCGTAAAAATCAAGGTCGCGTTTACCGTTGAAACCGTAATTTTCTTCCGTTAAGATTTGAACATTTCCGTCCTTTGAGACGTAGAT
>DWVG01000048.1 GCA_019120355.1 Candidatus Ligilactobacillus faecavium | reverse complement strand
AGATTGGCCAATTTTGTAAATATCAATTTAATCTAAAGGAAAAAAATAACGAAATCCAATTTTTTAAATTGAATTTCGCTATTTTTATAATCGAGGCTGTTTATTGAATACTTATGTCACAGTCTCTTTTTGATTACTAAAATTACGGTTCCTGATAGTTTTGGGCAATTGTATTCCAATTGTCGCTTCCAGGAGCTCCCTGTTGCAAGTACCCTTGAGCGTTGATTCGATACCATCCAATTGTCGGAGTGGATTCCGGATAAGCATGAATACTCTTCATAAATGCACTCTGGTGATTTTCTTGAACCTGGATCTCAACGCATCCCTGATCATCGGTACTTTGATTAAAAATAAATGCGTCCTGATCTGCCGGTGTTAATGGCGGTTCATCCGTATTATTCTTATTCCAGTCCGCCATGATATTAGCATAGACCCACTTATTAACTTGTTGGGTCGTCAGGTTCTTTGTATTAACATCCGGCATGGTTTGAATTGCCGTTTGTCTTCCTGAACTGGCACTTGCAGCTGTCGAAGAAGCAGCCGTTGTTGCCGGGGCTTTTTTAGCAACTGAAGAAGCCTTTTTCTCCGTCTTAGGCGAAGTTGAAGTCGGCGACTTAGATGAATGCTTCCCCGTCGCCTGCGCAATTCCAAAAAGCACAAGAATTAAAATTAGAATAATTGCAATTACAAGGTAAATCACTTTGCGCTTTCGCTTGCTACTCTTCTCCTTTGCGGCTTCCCGCGTCATCGGCTGATCTTCATCGGCTGTTAACTTCGCTCCGCACTGTTTGCAAAACTGATTATGCGGTTGATTTTCAAATCCACACTGCGGACATTTTTTCATTGATCCATACTCCTTTATTTTTTTTCTTGAGGTCCAACCCATCCAGCGATATCTTCCGGATGAAAATCATACGTCAATTTCTTTCCGTATGCCGCTTCATACGCCGCTTTCTTTTGCTCATAGTCCTTTTTCATCATCCAAATACTGTTTTCGCGGGCTGACTTATGCGGATCAGGGTAAATTATCGGCAAAATGTGTAACGTCGCTTTGACGCGGTGAATTTGCCCCTTCGCGTTGGGTTCAAAACTTTCAAGATCATGCAGCTCAACAAAGCATGAAATAATCGGCGCTCCGGCTTGGGCCGCATAATAATATGTTCCCCGCTTAAACGGTCGCGGTTTCCGGTAATTAAACCACATTTCTTCTTCAGGATAGATCAAAATGTAGTTTCCAGCATCAATCGTTTGTTTGATCAATTTCGGAAAAGTTCGGCCTAAATATTCAATACTGGTATTTAACGGAATGATATCAACGTTGTTTAAAAGAAATCCGACAAGTCCCTTCATTCCAAAATTAGTATCCTGACTAACAATGTACAACCGCTTATGAAGCTTTTCCGTCATTTTACGGATAATTGTATTCTCCAACGGATTAAAGTGATTGCTGGTAATCACCGCGCCCTTATGCGGATCGAGACCCTTAAGGTTTTCCCAGCCGACAATTTCCGTTTTCGTGTTTTCTGCCCAGGTAACTGCCCGGTAAATTGTTCGCGCAACAACATTTTCTGCTTTTCCAAATAAAGTCTTGCGGCGGTCAAAGTACTGGCTGATCAGCTCCAACCGCTCCTTATTCGATAACTGCGGATCGTCAACTTCAACCTTTTTATTGAAGTTTCCGTCCTTAATATTCTGCTTAATATTCGCGATCACTTGATCCCGATTCGGAAAAATTAACATAACTTAATTCGTTCTCCTTGTGCAATAACCTTTTTAAATGTCCCTTCCGTTGCTGGCAATGCCGCTGCCCGTTCCATCAGCTTATCAAGTTTTTCAACTTCGCCGCGGCGTTGTTCGTCCGTAAAGTTGTCCTTTTCAGCATGGATCTCTTGGGCGTAAGGCGTTGCATCCGCATATTTCCAGAAATAATTTTCATACATTACATTATCAAAGTGCCATGGTTTATAAAACAAATTATAGTGGACCAATTGGGGAGCTGTCAGTTTTTCAGCATCATACTGATGATCTTTGGGCATTGCATTCCACGTTTCATCAAGATATAAAATGCGGTCGCGACACATCATATTCAAATAATCCTGATCAGGTGCAATGCAGGCAAAGTAGTGCTTATTCATTACATTGAGAAAGTGTTCCGTAAAATGTTCTTCGCGAAAGGCTTTCATATTGATCAGCAGCACTCCTGAATTAATATACGTCTTATATGGAATTCCAAGGGCGCCTTCAATGTATTTGATCATTCCCGGAACATGCCAAATTGAATGATCCGGCGCAGCCCCAATCAGGTTATTTCCAAGGTCGATCCGATATAAATCAGCCAAATTACCGGGAACGACCGCATCACAGTCAAGGTAAATTGCCTTATCATATTCCGGAAATTCATCGGCTAAGAACAGCCGATAAAAAATCGATAATGTAAAGAAATCAAGCCGTAAATAATTTTCTTCCCGGTTAGCAATGCGACTCAGATCAGCCTTTAAGAAATGTGTTTCAACCTCAACATTGGCGGTCGCCATTCCTTCAAGTTTTTGCCGGTTCGCGTCACTTAAACCACGATGGATGATCCAAATTTTGTAATGGTCTTGGGGCGCTGCATTTTCAATGATCGACCGGATCATTACACTTGTATACTTTGCAAAACCGTCATCAATGGTTAAAAATACTGGAATAACTTCATTTTTCATTTTTATTCGCCTTCTTATTTTGCCAAATTCGGGACTAACTGTTGATATTCATTTAAAATATCATCATATTCATGAATTCCAAGAACATCGTGAACTTGCTGAACTTCCCACGGTTTGATCGTTTGGATCTTGAATAGCGGGAAAAACTTAAAACTCGTTGTAAAATGCTGAAAAACGGTATCGGCATGCAACTGGTGCTGTTCGTTATACTTCCGCGGGGCGATCCGTTTCGCCTGAGCCAACTTATTAAGCGCTGACTGATCCGGCATAAACATCCAGCGCTTCACACACCTTTCCCGCGCCCGTTCAAACAATTTGGTTTGGTTGATTTTTTCCATATTTAACAAGAGCACCCCGGAATTGATGTAATCCAAGTGCGTTAAACTATGATGGAAAAACCAGCGGCCATAATA
>DWVG01000047.1 GCA_019120355.1 Candidatus Ligilactobacillus faecavium | reverse complement strand
GTAAGATGATGGGCAGCCTCGATGTTGCTTCAATTATTGCAAAATGGGAACACCAAAATGAAAGCAAACACGAATAACGATCATCAATTAACGTTTAAAGTTGAAAAATTTGAAGGCCCGTTGGATTTGTTGCTGCACTTGATTCGTCAGAATAAAATGGACATCAATGATATTCCAATGGCTGAAATTACTGCCCAGTACATCGATTATTTACATCAAATGCAGACATTGCAGCTCGATGTTGCTGGGGAGTATTTGGTTATGGCGGCAATGTTGTTGAATATTAAGAGTAAAATGTTGCTGCCAACCGAACAGGAACAAGCCGAAGAATTCGAAGAAGATTATGAGGATCCACGGGAAGAGTTGGTCCAGCAGTTGATTCTTCACCAGACATTTCAAGATGCCGGCGCTCAGTTGCAGACCCTTGCAGCTGAACGGCAAAAGCAATATTCACGTGAGCAAGCAGCTATTCCGGCAGACGCTAAACTGGGTAAGTTGGCAGATGAAGAGTTATCAACGGAAATGCTGCAACATGCGTTTGCCCGAATGATTGCTCAACGGAAGATTGCCAAACCGGTTCGGCGGAAACTTGAAACGGAAAAATACACCATTAAAGGCGAAATCAAACGGGTGCAGCATCAAATTCAGCAAGCAACCCACCCCCTTGAATTTCAAAGCTTATTTGGTGATCAAATCGAAGCCGAACAGCTGGTAACAACTTTTCTGGCACTACTTGAATTAACCAAACGGGGCGAAGTGACCGTTAGTCAAACGACTCAATTAGGACCAATTATTTTAGAAAGAGGAACGAAAAATGCTGTCAAACCAAGCAAAGGTTGAAAGTCTGATTTTCGTAAGCGGAAATGAGGGCATTTCGATTACCGATCTTGCTCACTTAACGGGTTTATTAAAACCGGCGATCAACGAACAGTTAAAATTACTAGAAAAAAAGTATAATACTGATAAAACTTGCAGTTTTGAATTGGTTCAGACTGGCGAAATGGTCAAATTTACGACTAAAAAGGCGTTTGCTCCATTGATTAAAAGCTATTTTGAAGCTCCGGCAACTACTACGCTTTCCCAAGCAGCAATCGAAACACTATCGATCATTGCTTATAAGCAACCAATTACCCGAATCGATATTGAAGAGATTCGCGGGGTCAAGTCGAGCGGGATGATTCAAAAGTTGATGGCGTTGGAATTAATTAAAGAAGATGGGCGCCTGGATGTTCCTGGACGCCCGATTTTATACTCAACGACGGAAAAATTTCTTGACCATTTTGGAATCAAGTCATTAGATGAGTTACCGCCGCTTCCAGAAAACGAAGCTAATGAATCAAATGATGAAAGCGATCCCAACGATTTAATGGAATTATTTGAAAAGACGATTGGAAAGGAGGAAGAATAATGGCAGAACGATTGCAAAAGGTAATGGCCCAAGCTGGTGTTGCTTCACGGCGGGCCAGTGAAAAGATGATTTTGAACGGTAAGGTAAAGGTCAACGGGAAAGTTGTCACTCAATTAGGAACGAAGGTAACGGGGAACGACGCAGTTGAAGTCAATGGCAAATTGATTGAACAGGCAGAAACAAAGGAATATTTTCTTTTCTATAAACCGCGTGGCGTGATCTCAGCCGCCAAGGATGATAAGGGACGGAAAGTTGTTACGGATTACTTTAGCGACATTCCGGTTCGGTTGTACCCAGTTGGCCGGTTAGATTACGATACTTCCGGACTATTGATCATGACGAATGATGGTAAATTAGCTAATATGTTGATGCATCCGCGATACAAAATTGAAAAGACTTATGTGGCAAAGGTGAAGGGAATTCCAACGAATGACGACTTAAAGCATTTGCGTTTAGGCGTGAAGTTGGATGCTAAGCATAAGTCTGCACCGGCCAAGGCGAAGATTTTATCAAGTGATAAACGCAGCGACACGGCAATTGTGTCATTAACGATTCATGAAGGCCGGTACCACCAAGTAAAATTGATGCTTGAAAAGGTTGACCACCCGGTGAAAAAATTGAAACGCGAAAAGTATGGTTTCTTAACACTTGATGGGTTAACGGCGGGCCAGTTCCGGCCGTTATCGCATAATGAAATTCGCAACCTTGAAAAATTAGTCGAAGGGAAACGATTTTAACTTTGACAATTAGGAAATTTAAAATTAGAATTAGTTTAAATTAAATAATAATCTGAATGTCTTCAGGGCAGGGTGTGATTCCCGACCGGCGGTGACAGTCCGCTACTCCGTAAGGATCGAACCGGTGAAATTCCGATACCGACAGTAAAGTCTGGATGGAAGAAGATACAAAAAGATTTGCAACTGGCAGCAATGCCAGGCTGTTTGCATGTATCTCCTTCTAAATTTATTTAGGAGGATTTTTTTATGAAAAAATCATGGCGAAACTTAACGATTGCTGCGCTTTTAGGGGCGATGGCATATCTCTTGATGTACATTGCGATTCCAATCATTCCAATTGTTCCATACATGACGTTGGATTTTTCCGGAATTCCAATTTTACTAGCATTTTTGATTTTTGGACGCAAAGATGGGTATGTTGCATTACTCATTAAGGAACTTTTGCATTTGATTTTGGCAGGAATGGCGATTAGTAACTTGATTGGTGTTTTGGCGGATGCAGTTGCATTAATTGTCTTTATCGAAATCTTTAATTATTTTTCAAAGGCGGGTACCCAGCATTATATTCGAGCAATTGTGGTTGCAGCATTGGGAATGACCATGATCATGGCGGTTGCCAATTATTGGTTCATTACGCCGTTATACATTAAAGTTCTTGGAATGAAAATCACCATTCCGCTTGTTAAATTAGTCTTACTGGGAGTTGTTCCGTTTAATTTGATCAAAGGAATTGTGATTGGCGGCTTAACAACTTTACTGGTTCCAAAGTTAAGAAAAGTGTTAACGGTTGCGCGTTGATTCATTGATTTTTAAAAGGCCGGTTAACGGTCTTTTTATTATGCTGTGAAGCTGATAAAAATGCTATAATTTTGATATTCATAACGATGAAGGGAGGCAACATCGTGACTAACTGGCATCTTTTGCATTTTTTTGATCAGCAACAGCCGCGAAAAGCAACCGTTTTACGGCAAATTTTAACAAATAAGCGGACTGGATCAGTATTGTTTTGGGGATTACGGTACCACTATTTGGACTACTTAAACGCCGTTCCGCGACTCGATGTAAAAAAATTTGATGATGTGATCGATGAGTTGCTTGCCCAAAAATGGCTGCATTCTTCAGCTCGGGGATTGCAACTGACTTCTCAAGGCCAGAAAGTGCTTGCAACTCATCAAACAGCATATTCGTTTACGGACCATCCGGAATTAAATCAAAAATTTGATTACCAGTTATGGCAAGCAATCTTATTATTGATGGTTCAGGTTGCTTCGGAGTATCGTTATCACAATTCGAACTATTATGTTGCAAATCAGAACCTAAAGGCGCAATTCTTAATTAAAAGCTGGCTGCAAGTCAACTCTTTTGAAACGCTTGCAACTGAAATTTCAGAATGTCTTGCGCAATTTTTAGATCAATGTGATCCTGCCAAAGCTGATCTTTTTACCGCTAAATTAGTTGGGTATACCCAAAATGGATTGTCAGATGGTCAGATTGCTTCCCAGCTTGGAATTAGTCCATTAGAGGTTTCGTGGACGTGGCGGGATCTAGCGTTGCAGTTGGCAGCCTTTATTCGGGCACGGTCAAACCTTAAAATCGGGCAACTTGTTCAAATCACTGCCTTACCCGGTGCATTAACGCCGACGATTCATCAAACTGCGATGTTATTTAATGAAGGAAAAACGGTTGACCAAATCATTCAAATGCGACGGTTACGGCGCAGTACGATCGAGGAACATTTACAAGTATTGGCAATTTTCCAACCAGATTTTCCGTACGAAAAAATTTTAAGTGAATCTGATCTGGAAACCTTGACAAAGGTCTATGCCGAAACCGCTATTGATCAGTGGCAGTATGCTGAATTACAGCAACAGGGCATTGAAATGCCATTTTTGAAATTCAGGCTTTATGCAATTATGAAAACTCATGGTGAATACAATGAATGAAAATGAAATCCAAACGAAATTACAACAAGCCTTAAAACAAGAATTCGGCTTTGAAAATTTTAAACCTGGTCAAGTTGAAACCTTAACGAGTTTGGCTGAAGGGCATTCAACCCTGGCGATTTTACCAACAGGAACCGGGAAGTCACTTTGTTACCAGCTCTATGGGAAGTTCACTCATCAACGGGTTTTGATTATTTCACCGTTGATTTCATTAATGCAAGATCAAGTTGAACAAATGAAATATAACGGAATTTCTCAAGTAGTAGCGCTGACCTCAAAGTTAACGGGGCAGGAACGGGATTTTGTATTGCATAATTTAGCGAATTACCAGTTTATTTTTGCCTCGCCGGAAATTTTGCAAAATGAGCTGATTTTTAACCAAATTCGGCGGTTGCAAATTGGTTTGCTAGTGGTTGATGAAGCCCACTGTATTGCAAAATGGGGACCGGATTTCCGGCCGGACTATTTGATTTTAGGAAAAATTCGGCAGCTGCTTGGACAACCGTTAACGTTGGCCTTGACCGCAACTGCAACGCCTGATGTTGAGGTGGCGATCAAAAAGCAACTGCGATTTGAAGATGATTCGCAAGTGATTCGGTATTCGATCGACCGGCCGAATATCTTTTTGAATGTTGAGGAAGTTGAGTCGGAAACAGCGAAAAATGATCGGTTGCTTGAATTAGTGACCACGATCCAAGGACCGGGGTTGATTTACTTTTCAAGTAAGAAAAAGGCGGATGAAATTGTTGAATTTTTAGCGCGAAAAACGAATTTGCGGGTTGCAGCGTATCATGCAGATTTAAACTTGGAAGATCGGTTTTCAATTCAGCATCAATTTGTTGAAAATCAGTTAGATGTGATCTGTGCGACGAGTGCGTTTGGAATGGGCGTGAATAAAAAAGATATCCGGTATGTGATCCACTATCATTTGCCGGCGGACCTTGAAAGTTATGTTCAGGAAATCGGGCGTGCCGGCCGTGATGGGCAGCAAAGCATTGCGATTTTATTGTACGTCCCGGGAGATGAAAGTTTACAGTATACGATGCAGATCGATTCGGCCCCGCAAAAAAACGAAATCGACTATTATTATCATCATCCAGAACTGTTGAAAGACCTTCAAGATGAGAATCATCAATTCTTGAAGGCGTTTATCAATACCCGAATTTCGCTTCCGCGGCTTGAAAGTTTTTTTACGAAGCATCGGCAAGATAAATCGGCAGCACTTAATCAGATGATTGCTTATGTTCATACTGATCATTGCAAACGGCAATTCATTTTGGATGCATTTAAGGAAAAGCGAACGGTTTACCATAATGAAAAGTGTTGCCAAAGTGGACCGGTGAATGTCGCTTTGCTTGGATTAGAAAAAAAGGAACAAGCAGAACCTAAATCCGCAATCAAAATGCAGAATTATCGTCAGGTTCTTGCAGAATTATTTGCGCAAGAAAAATAAATTTAGTATGGTAAAATTATTTTGAGATGTGGTAAGATATTTGAGGATACGTTTTAGATATGGGGTGTAATTTTGAGTCAAAAAAAGTCAAATGACCATGCAAAGAAGCCTTGGGAAAGTACTTTTGAAGAAGAAAAAGACGAACAAGGCAACTTATCGCGGACTGCAAGACGTCAAAATACCAAGAAAAATACGGCGTTAACGACGTCATTGCTGGTCGTGTTTATTATTATCATTATTGGTGTGGTAGGTCTTTATTTTTTATCGCAAAAAACGGCTAAGCAACATACAACGCACAGCGACAAAATCGAAGTTGTATCTTCATCAAAGAAAAAGAAGAAATCCTCATCCGAAAAAGTTGTAAAGAAGTCATCAAAGAAGGACGACAAGAAAAAGGATGAAAAGAAAGCTAGCTCAGTCGTAAGTCAACCTGCACAGCAACAAAATAATAATCAACAGCAAACGAATGCTCAGCAAGGAAATAACAACCAAGCTCAAGCAAATCAAACCCAACAAAACACCACAAACCAGGGACAGCAAAATCAGACTCAAGGTCAAACCAATAACCAACAAGGCGGCGGCAATGGGTATGCAACAGTTGGCGCTGGTCAGGGAATTTACCGGGTAGCTGTTAATAACGGATTAACCGTTCAACAATTATTGCAATTGAATCCGGGACTTGCTGGAACAGAACTTAAACCGGGACAACAAGTTCGGGTCAAATAATAATTTAATTCGAGGTCAGACGAAGGTCGCGACCTCAATTTTTTTGAAAGAAGCATCAGGAGGTTTATTTAATGAAGAAAATTCAAGTAGCAATTGACGGGCCGGCATCGGCAGGGAAAAGTACCGTTGCAAAGATCGTTGCGAAGAAATTACATTTTATTTACTGTGATACAGGAGCAATGTACCGCTCAGTAACTTTTGCAGCGTTAAAGAATCACGTTAAACTGGACGATGACCAGGCATTGAAGGAATTGCTTAAAACCATCGAGATCCGGTTCGTTCCGGCTGAACCTGAACAACGGGTCTTTGTGAACGATGAAGAGGTTACCCAAGCAATTCGGACTCCTGAAATAACCAATAACGTTTCATTGGTATCTGCGCAACCAAGTGTGCGGGCAGAATTAACTAAACGGCAACAAGAAATTGCGGAAGCTGGTGGAATCGTAATGGACGGCCGGGATATCGGAACAACGGTTTTACCAAATGCTGAAGTGAAGATTTTCTTAGTTGCCAGTGTTCATGAACGGGCAGTGCGCCGATTTAAGGAAAACCAAACAAAGGGAATCGATACGCCGCTTGATGTTCTTGAAAAGGAAATTGAAGAACGTGATTATAAAGACTCACACCGTGAAATCTCACCATTGACTCAAGCGAAAGATGCGGTTTTGGTTGACACAACGTCGTTGACCATCAACCAAGTCGTTGATAAGATTTTAGAAATTATCGACCAAAAGACAAATTAATATTAAAATCATTAATAATACTGGAAATATTTATAAATATCAGTTAAAATACTATTTAGAGTTAGTCGTTAAGGAGGACATTGTCCATGAGTGAATCAGAAAACAAGGATTTATTAGAAGCTTTAAACA
>DWVG01000046.1 GCA_019120355.1 Candidatus Ligilactobacillus faecavium | reverse complement strand
GCTGCTCGTCGGTGGTTGTGATGCCGACGTTCGCAGCGAACCATTATATAGTTTACGTCTTTTTGTCGCCTGTTCGCCATAATATTTTTCAAAATTTAAATCACTTGTAAGAATATACTTACTCCAAGTGGTCATTGGACGGTAGATTTTTCCCATTTGTTCATACAAAACATGGACACTGTCGCGGTCGCTTAACCGTTGGCCATATGGCGGATTGGCAACGATCACACCATTTTCCTTATCAGTCTTGAAGTCTTTGACCGCGAGTTGTTTAAAATGAATATCATGCAAAACCCCAGCTGCTTTCGCATTGACCTTTGAAATATTGATCATTCGTCCGTCAATATCGTAACCAGCAATGTCAAGGTCAACGTCATGGTTTTCGGCTGCACGGGCCTTTTCGCGAAGCTTTGTAACCATTGCCTCATCAACTTGTTGCCACTGTTCACAAACAAAATGGCGGTTGATTCCCGGTGCGATGTTGCGCCCAAGCAAGGCTGCTTCAATCGGAAGCGTTCCTGAACCGCATACCGGATCCATAAACGGATCTTCAGGATACCAATGCGACAATAAAACAAGGGCGGCAGCCATGTTTTCCTTCATCGGCGCGCCCCCTTTATCCAACCGGTATCCGCGCTTAAATAAACTTGATCCTGTTGTATCAAGGGTAATCATTGCTTTGTTTTTATTGATTGAAACTTGAACCGGATATTCAGCCCCCGTTTCCGGAAACTTTGTCCGCCGGTGATAAGTTTGATTCATCCGTTCAACAATTGCTTTTTTGGTAATTGCCTGAACACTTGGAACATTATGCAATTGCGACTTTTGCGATTTACCGCTTACGGGGAAAGCCGCATCGAGTGCCAGCCAATCTTCCCACGGAATTTGCTTTACATTTTCAAACAAATCATCAAAGGTTTTCGCCATAAACTTCGCCAAAACAATTTTTACCCGGTCAGCAGTCCGAAGCCACAAATTTAAGCGGATAATATCCTGAAAGTCACCTTCAAGGCGTGCCCGACCATTTTCAACGTTGGCATGATATCCAAGATGTTTCAGTTCATTACCAAGAATTCCTTCAATTCCGGCTGCGCACGTTGCGATTATTTCCATTTTCCTCATCCTTAATTAAAAATAGGAGGTTGCAACAATGTCGCAACCTCCTCCTGTCATATGTAGTGCTCTATAAGCCACGTTCCGTACGTCATCCAGCCAGGACTGGAATCGGTGGTAATCATCTATCTCCGAGTTAAAAACTCGCCCCCATGATTAGTTCATTTCCGTCATGAAGCGCCCCTACCAAAATTTGGGTTACCTGCTCGAGGGGTTTACCGCGTTCCACTAGTACCGTTTCCAATACTATTTCGTCACTGTGGCACTTTTCAAGACTACTCAGGCATGACCGAAGTTTTAGCCTTTTTATCTGCCGTTACCTACGATGTAGGTACCTTGCCTTATTTTTTCAGCAAGCACGATCACTACAGGCATCGCAGCCTGTGCAAGCTTGGACTTTCCTCAGACTGCATAAGCAGCCCGCGATTACCCGAACACTACACGCTAATTAACATATTTAATTATTAAAAACGACTACTTTGGTCATTATCATCATTAAGTTGAGCACCAAAAACGCGTCGTTCCAAATTAGAAAGTCGCTTCAAGATGTCCATGTTGTTGACATTTGAAGTTGGTCTTGCAGCTTGACCAGACTTACCAACAGCAATTTGCTTCGTAAGTTCGTCAACTTTGCTTACAAGCCGATCATTTTCCATTTGTAACCGTTGATTTTCTTTAGTGAAAGTCTCGTAGTCTTGGATAACTTTATCTAAAAATTCATCAACATCCGCTGGATCATAACCGCGCATCTTAGGCTTAAAATGCTTGTTTACGATTTCTTTAGGCGTAAGATTGACATTTTCCATAAATTACACCTCGTCTCCGATAGGTACTTAACTCATAACAGCAATATTATAGCAGAATTGTTTTTAGTTGCCAAGATTTTCTTGAAATTCATTTGCAGCGTCTTGCAAATTATCCATGTCAAACATCGTAACCGGGTAATCATGATTTTCTGCGTATTGTTGAACGGCTTGATAATCATACTTCGGTTTTCCAGGATATTCCGGATCATAGATCAGCGTTGCCTCGTCCGTATGGTCCAGCATAAACTTTTGAAAATTTTTCAATTGTGCCGGCGATTGATATGGTTGTTTACTGATACTTGCACAAAAATCAACCTTAGATTCCAAATCGCTTAACAGCATCCGATTCTGTTCGTTCCATTGACTGCCAAACTCACTGAACGGGTACATCAGTGAAACTTTCAATTCTGGATACTCTTCCTTCAATTCTATTGCCGCTTCCGCAGCCCATTGTTCAACCCCGAGTTGGCCGCCGGTAATCACCCACTCAAGCCCATCATTAAATTTCTGTTCAAAATGTTTTTTTAGTAAATACTTAATCACTTTGACTTTCGGATCATTATTTGCAAAAACTCCGAGTTCATAACTTCGATAACCAGTTACCCATAACCGCAACTGCTTCACCTGCCCTTCACGATTTTGCCTAAAATCTTGATAAATGGTAAAATACCGGGATAGGAGTGTGATTTTGATGACACTTAACTATCCGAATGGTCAGCACTACTCTCAAAAGCAGAGTACCACATTCAAGGCGAAACATAAATCGCCAAGTCGAATTGTTTATGGCAATCGCGGAATGACGCTTGAACAGGAAATCAATGATAGTAATCAATACTACCTTGAACGCGAGATCGCCGTCATCCACAAGAAACCCATTCCAATTCAAATTGTTGACGTTGATTACCCGAAGCGAAGTGCAGCGGTAATTAAAAAAGCGTATTTCAAAACGCCGTCAACGACTGACTACAACGGAATTTATCGGGGTTACTACCTTGATTTTGAAGCAAAAGAAACCAAAAATAAGACCGCCTTCCCGTTAAGCAACTTTCATGATCACCAAATCAAACATATGAAAGCTTGTGAAAAACAACACGGAATCTGTTTTACAATCGTTCGTTTTGTTTCGCAAGATGAACTGTATTTAATGCCGACATCCCTTCTATTTAACTATTGGGACAATCAAGCTCATGGACGCAAGTCGATCCCGAAAAAGGAAATCGAAGACGTGAGCTTTAAAATTGAATATAGTTTGCAACCTCGAATTCCATACCTTAAAGCGGTGGATTTACTAATTAACCAAATCGAAGGAGATAATAATGAGTAATCAAGATCCAGAATATTCAAGAGTTAATCGGCGAGAAGCTGAAGAAGCGGTTCGCGCAAAGGGCCCTTGGCATATTATCAAGCGCGTTTTGCTAGTTATTTTGATTGTCTTTGTCCTTGGAGTTGCGGCTGGTTCAGCCCTCTTCTTCTACTATGCAAAAAGTGCACCTGAACTTTCAACAAGCAAATTATCAAGTCCAGGTTCGACGATCATTTATGACGCGAACAATAAAAAGATTACTTCACTGGGGTCTGACAATCGGACTTTGATTGCTGAAGATAAGGTTCCGCAACAGTTAAAAGATGCGATTGTTTCAATTGAAGACCGGCAATTCTATCAACAAAAAGGAATTGACCCGAAACGAATTTTGGGGGCGTTTTTAAACAACCTTAATCCAGGTTCAGGCCTTCAAGGGGGAAGTACGATCGACCAGCAATTGATCAAATTGTCATACTTCTCAACTTCCAAATCTGACCAAACACTTAAACGGAAAGCGCAAGAAGCTTGGTTGGCTCTGCAGCTTGATAAGCATTACTCAAAAGATCAAATTTTAACATTCTACATTAATAAGGTCTTTATGGGATATGGTAACTATGGAATGGAAACGGCTGCCAAATTCTATTACGGTAAATCATTAAGTCAGCTTGACTTAGCCCAAACTGCATTGATCGCTGGAATCCCGAATGCGCCATCTTCATATAACCCGTATTCGAATCCAAAATTGGCCTTAGAACGGCGGAATGAAGTTCTTCAGGCAATGTATGAAAATCACAAGATTTCAAAGAGTCAAGAACAGCAAGCGCAAGCCGAAGATATCAATAACGGACTTCTTCCAGTCCACCAAAACAACGTGGAAGACAGCGAAAAAGCTAAAATCGCTGATCCTTACTTGAAGGAAGTTATTCAAGACGTTGAAGCCAAAGGATACGATCCATTTACTCAATGTCTCAAAATCTACACTAACCTTGATATGAATATTCAAGAAAAGTTGTACGAAATTGCCAATACTAACAATTACGTCTACTTCCCGAATAACAAGATCCAGGTTGCCTCAACAATCATTAACCCCCACAATGGAAAGGTTGTCGCAATGATTGGAGGACGGAAATTAGGAAACGTTACTTTCGGCCTGAACCGTGCCGTTCAGACTGATCGGACTGACGGTTCAACTGCTAAACCGTTAATGGATTATGGTCCAGCAATCGAGTACAAGCAATGGGCAACGTACCATATGTTGAAAGATGAACCATATAACTATCCAGGTTCAAACACTGCCCTTTATGACTTTGACCATAAATATGAAGGTAACATGACAATGCGGGAAGCCTTGATTGAATCCCGGAACATCCCTGCAATTCAAACATTAGCCAATGTTGGTCTTCCAAAGGCAACGAAGTTCCTTCAAGGACTTGGCTTTAACTATAAGTCTGGATTGCACTATTCAAACGGGATCGGACTTCCATCATCAACGTTACAAAACGCAGCGGCCTACGCAGCATTTGCTAATGGCGGAATTTACTATAAGCCACAATATGTCAATGCGATCGAAACGCCTGATGGAACGGTTAAACAGTACTCTAACGAAGGAAAACGGGCAATGCAACCGTCAACGGCATACATGATCACTGACATGTTGAAACAGGTTATTACTTCACCAAAGGGAACTGGGACGGAAGCGAATATTCCTGGCCTTTACCAAGCCGGAAAGACCGGAACAAACGCTTATCCATCAGATGTTGCGAATGAATTTCCATCCAACGCGATCATGGATTCATGGTTCAATGGTTACACGAAGAACTACTCGGTATCCGTATGGCTCGGATATGACCACCAGTATCAACTAGGAAATTACATGACACAGTCGACTGCAAACATTGCTTCGCAATTCTATAAGCAAATTATGGAATACATGTCCGAAGATGTATCAAACACTGACTGGGTAAAGCCAAGCAACGTTTACGTTAAGTACATCAACGGTGTCCGGCAACTTTACCTAGCTGGGTCTCAACCGCCTTCAAGTGAGATCTTCTCAAAGAAGAGCAGCATGGCGAAATTCCAAAGCGTCTTTTCAAAGATCGATGATTCACAAAAGAGTCAAAATAGTAACTCGCAGGCAAATTCAAATTCAGACCAGCAAAGCAAGGTTCAGGCAAACAGCCAATCACAACAGCAAAGCGATAACAATAATAACCAGAACAACAATAATCAAAATAATAATCAGCAGAATAATAACAACAATAATAATCAAAACAATAACAATGATCATCATTAATGTTATTTAACTGCTAAAAAGAGGTTGTGATATAACAAATCGCAACCTCTTTTGTTGTATCTATCCCTATAATCGGGCTCCAAAACAAACGAGCTAAGCGGAAGTTCGAAAACCTCCGAATCTATGCTGACGCAATTCGTTCGCTTTTCTGCTTCCACCACGCTCGTTTTTACTGTTTTGTCACACCTTCTTTTTCCAAGCATATTGATAACCTTTTCATTCCAACCAATATATAATAAAAGCGTAAAGGTTAAAGGAGGTTTTGATTATGTCATTAAAACATGATTTGAAAAATATTGTAGTTAATGAAGAAGTTTCAGGACCATTTATTTCATTGTTTTTACCACTTTATCCTAGCAAAGACAATTTCAAATTTGATGACACCGAATTTAACAGTCTTCTTTCAAAAGCCAAAAAACAATTTATTACAAAATATGGCGAAAAGAACTGGCCAAAGTACGAGAAAAAAATTAAAGCAACGCAAAACGATATTATCTTTGATTATGCTCAATCAAAGTCACTTGCGATCATTATTAGCAATGAAACAGCTTACCACTACTACCTTCCACGGAAAGTTGATCTCCAAGTTCGGGTAGCCGATAAGCCATATATTTTACCAATTATTCGCGGATATGAATATATGCCAAGTTATAATATTGCAAAGGTCACCCGTTCTTCATTTGAAATGTTTACCGTTAAAAACGGATTAGTTTCCCAAATGAATTTGAGTGATGACGCTCCGGTTTCAGCTGAACAGGCATTAAACATTGATACGCCTGATCAAAAGATTCGGATGGAACAACGCGGCGGCGGTTCATATGACCAATTCAGAGGAACCGATGTTAAAGCAGAAGCTGAACAAGCAAACATGGATCAATACTTCAGAATGGTCGATGAATACATTACTAAACACATCAGCTTAAAGGATCACTTAAAAGTTGTTTTAATGGCAACTGAAGATGATGCGGGCGAGTTCAAGAAGTTATCCCACAACCACTTCTTGGATAAGGAAGATACGTTGACAATTCCAGCAGTGATCAATCATGAAACGCTTGAAAAGGCAACGGCCAAAATTACCAAACGGTTCATTGATGAAAGCCGGGAAAAGATTGAAGATGCAATTGACCTTGCCCACTCAAAGAAGAGATATCTTGAAGGAATGAAGGACGTTCAAGCGGCAGCCGAAGAAGGACGACTTGATACGACCGTGATTGCTCACGAACTTGCCGTTAACGAAACCGAAACTGACGAACAGGTTCAAGCAAATGAAATTGCAATCGACACGTTAGTATACGGCGGTCAAGTTGATTTAGTTGATCCAGCTGTTATCAATGATCAGTCAATTGTGGGAATTCTTCGGGGAATTTAATTTAAAATCACGATAGTTAAAAAGAGGATGTGATTTTGATCACATCCTCTTTGTTATATCTGCATAATCATTTTTCCGTTACTCCGACCACTTATTCAGTGGAATCTTCGGTTTCACCCGGTTTCCTTGTTTTCGTTGGTTTTGGCCCTGATGTCTGAATTTAGCCCGTTGACGCTGGACATCAGCCGCCGTTTTGATGCCCTTCTTTTCCCATGCAAGCAAAATTTTGTCCATGTACTTTAAATTATAAACACCGCTTAAAACGGCCTCTTTTAAAGCTAAAATGATAATCTCAGGTGAGTAATGGTCCTCATTAAGCCAACTATCGATCATTTCCATATCAAATGAAGACAAGGGATGGCCAAATTCCTGCTCAATTCGAGCAAAAACATCATTGCGTGTTTGCTGATGAGCTTGAATTTGGTGTTCCTGAGTCTGATCGCATAAAAGTTTAAGTGTCTTTTTATACAGTGGATCTAAGCTATATTGGTCTGAATTTCGTCCCTGATCGTCCACCACTGATGTCAGGCTGATAATTCCCTTTTCGATCAATCCGTGAAGCAATTGATAAATCTGAGCTTCATCCTTACTCATGATTTGGGCAATCGTTTGAAGATCAAAGGGTTGGTTTCCATCCTTCAATGCAGCTTTAAGTTCAAGCAAAAAGACAAATTCTTCCGCGGTCATTCCGAGCTTGACGTAATTTTTCAAAATCAAATTGGGAATCATCGTACTTTCCGTCTGCAATAATTTCAATGCAATTGCGTCATCCATTCAAAATCCCTCCTCAATCATTCAGATAAGAAAAGAGGCTGAACATATCCAGCCTCTTTTTCAAGTCCCAATTTTACGGGTAAATCCGGTTTAACAAACGTGGGAATGGAATTGCTTCCCGAATGTGGTCTTCGCCTGTGATCCAAGTAACGGCCCGTTCAAGCCCAAGACCAAATCCTGAATGCGGAACACTTCCATAACGCCGTAAATCAAGATACCATTCGTAATCTTTCATGTTCAAACCGGCCTTTTCGATTTGTTCCTTCAAGTAATCCGTATCAGTTGCCCGTTCTGAACCTCCGATAATTTCACCATAGCCTTCAGGTGCTAATAAGTCTGCGCAAATAACAACATCATCCCGGGTCGGGTGTGGCTTCATGTAGAATGGCTTGATGGCCTTCGGATAGTTCATTACAAACACTGGCTTACTAAATTGTTCAGCCAAATATGTTTCTTCCGGTGAGCCAAAGTCTGCTCCCCATTCAACATTTGGGAATTCACCTGAATCTTGCAACATCTTGATTGCTTCATCATATGAGATTCGTGGATATGGTAATTCGGTATACCGCTTCAAAACATCCTTATCACGGCCTAAAATATTCAATTCGTAATCACAGTGATCCAGGACATTTTGAACAAGGTATGCAATGTACCGTTCTTGAACTTCAAGACTTTCTTCTTGGTGAGTAAATGCCATTTCAGGTTCGATCATCCAAAATTCGATCAAGTGTCGCCGGGTCTTTGACTTTTCAGCCCGGAATGTTGGTCCAAATGAGAAGACCTTGCCGTAAGCCATTGCGCCGGCTTCTTCATAAAGCTGACCAGATTGTGAAAGGTATGCATCCCGGTCAAAGTACTTCGTGTGGAATAATTCAGTTGTTCCTTCTGGTGCACTTCCGGTCAAGATTGGCGCATCAACCTTCATAAACCCTTCCTTGTTGAAGAATTCATATGTTGCCCGAATCATTTCGTTCCGGATCTTCATAATTGCGAATTGCCGACTTGAACGTAACCATAAGTGCCGGTGATCCATTAAGAAATCTGTTCCGTGTTCCTTTGGTGTGATTGGATAATCTTCACTTTCACCAACAATTTCAATATCTTCAACTTCAATTTCGTAACCAAAGTGTGACCGTGAGTCCTCATGGATCGTTCCGGTTACGTACATACTTGTTTCTTGCTTAACTTCCTTAGCAATCTTAAAAACTTCTTCAGAAACGTTGTTCTTTACAACTACTCCTTGGAAATATGCTGATCCATCTCGCAATTGTAAGAAAGCAATTTTCCCGCTTGAACGCTTATTTGTAAGCCAAACTCCGATTTTGACTTTTTCGTTTACGTGGTTCTTTGAATCAATAATACTGATCGTTTCCACAAGCCGTTCCTCCTCTAATCTTAATTGATAATCTCAAAAAAAGATTTACTTTTTTTAATTATAAACTATCTTCCGAAATGTGTCATTATCATTCGCTACATATTCGTGATATTTTGTAAGACTTGCCCGTCTTTAAATGCAACCTGGGCATAGCACAAATTACCTTGTTGATTTTCATAGGCCACTTCCCATAATGGTGTGCCTCCGTTTTTCATTCCAAAAACGGTTTTCATAATCTTTTGCGGTTGATACTTCTGATTAACGATTTTTTCAGCCGCTTTCTTTGTAATTCCCTTGTTTTTCTCGTAAATATTTACGCGATTGCCCTTCTTGGGAATTACAACGTACACATCTTGGTTATCATTGTTTTCGCCTTCAATTGTGTAATATGTACTGTTCCGGTTATAAATATAAAAGTTTTTAACACTATCAACCTTTGCATATTTCGCCGCCATCTGAAACGCTTCACTCTTCGCTTCACGGTACGGCAATTGGGCAACCATATAAAATCCCCAAATAATAATCAAAATCAAAGCAATGATTCCAATGATGATCATCCGTTTGATGCGCTTCGTTTTGCGTTGAACCCGTCCCATTCTGAGCCTCTTCTCTATTACATGTTATCAACTATTATAACAAAAAAATAACCTAACGTTTGGAATTAAAGAAATTTGTAATTTCAGCTGTCAGTTGTTCGCTCTCAATTACCTTGACCGGCATTCCCTGCGGAAAAGTATTCACAAACTGCTTTCCATAACTGCGGTTAACGATTCGCGAATCAAGCGTGATCACTAAGCCCCGGTCATGTTGTGTTCGAATCAAGCGGCCAACTCCCTGGGCAAACCGCATAACCGCTTCAGGAAGCGCAATGTCGTTGAAAGCATTGCCACCGGCCCGTTCATCCCGCTGATACCGAATCTGGTTATACGGACTTTGAATCGCTTGAAATGGCAGTTTAGCAATCACAAGGGTTTCAAGCTGGTCAGCCGGTAAGTCGACCCCTTCCCAAAATGTCCCCGTTGCAAGCAACAACTGCGGTACATTTTGGACTGACTGAAACTTTTTCTTTAAACGTTCAGCGGTGCCCGTAACGTTTTGCGCCAAAATCTGCCATGGCTGCATCCGTTCATCATCGCGCAATTGGTCGTAAACTTTTTCAACCATTTCGTTTGAATTAAACAGAACCATTGTCTGCCGGTGTTGTGCTTGGCAAATCTGAATAATCTGATCACTTAAATAGTTTGCATATTCGTCAGCCGGAACTTGATTGACATCCGGGGCATCCTTAACCAGTAAGGCCTTCGCCTGATGCTCATAATCAAAAGCCGACTGATATTTGAAATGTTTGCTTTCAACCGCGCCAAGCTGATCAACGAAATACTGATACGTTTGCGAAGTAAAGTAGCTTCCACTAAAGAACAGTACCTGATTGAAAAACGAATAGATGTTAGTTTGCAAGAAATCTTGGGACTCCATCAACCCAAAGTGAAGCCTTAAGTGGGCGCCATCCTGGGCTTGCGGATAACTGAGCCACATCAGTAAACTGTCCGCCGTCTTTTCAAGGTTTTCCAACGCAAGCCGATCCCAGTTTTTTAACTTTGCAAGCAATTCATTACTGAGTTTAAAGTACGCTTTAAACAGATTAAATGACTGACTATCAAGGCGCTGTTGGTCAAGCAATTCAATAAAATGCCGGTAAAGTTTTGGATTTTTATTTTCCAAGAACCGAATTGCATTTTGCACCTTACGATATTGATTGACATGTTCCTTAACAAAGCCAAAAATCTTTTTAAACTGAATCGGAGTTTCCGTAATTTTGGCGATTCGTTGCAACTTCATGAACCGCTGCAGCATTGCATCGCGAAATTCAGGAATCGTATGGTCGATGACTTGAATTTTTTGGAGAATCTTCCGGTACTCAGCCTTAGTCAGCAGCCGCTGTTCGATCAAATTTGCAAATGAATATGAAACCTGCGACTCCATTTTGACAAGCAACGTATCAGCGAGAATTTTGACCGCATCAAGATCCATTACCTGGTTATTATTTTGCAACGTTGTCGTTACTAGCTGTTGGGCTTCATCGACGATCAAAGTTCGATGCTGATCTGCAAATTCCGCCGCATGCTTGATCAAATAAGCGTGATTCGTAATCACAAAATCCGCATTTTGCATCTCATCAGTTCGCCGCCGCATGAAATCATATTGGTAATACGGACTTTCCTGATTTAATCCCTGAACTCCATGATGGGTAATTTCATCAAATAACGGCAATTGCTGAACCGTAAAGTTCAATTCATCCAGATCACCCGTTTCAGTCTGAGTCAGCCACACTAATAACCGCATCTGAATCAATCGGGTATAATCATTCTGCGGCTGATCAAGCGTATGCGCAAACTTATCTAAGTCAATATAATGCTGACTACCCTTTAACGAAACGACGTTAACCTTAAATGGAAAAAACTGATCAAGCTGATTGACTTCCTGATCGATCAGCTGATTTTGAAGGGCATTCGTTGTTGTACTAATCAAAAAGCGATGGCCATATTGTAGTTCATGGGCTGCCGGCAGCAAATATCCCAGCGTTTTCCCTGTTCCCGTCGGTGCTTCAAAAAAGGCTTGCGGCTGCCTATGCCGCATCTGGGAAGCGACATCTTCCATCAAATTTAACTGTTGCGGCCGCTTTTCATAACTTGACGGCCATGCCTCAAGCAACGGTTGCTTCGATCGTCCCTGTAAATGATCGCTAAATTTGCGGGGACGCCGGAAAGTAATTTTTCCGACTTGAATCAAATCAGCGTTATACTTCTTTGGCGCATTCCGGTTTCGCAGTTCATTTGAAAACAGCATTCCGGTTTCAAATAATAATGCGTCCCCCATTGCTTCAAGCTGTCGTAATAACGAATCCGGGAGTTGATGAATCTGATCCATTAGTTTGATCAACAACTCGGCCGTTACAACCGCATCACTATCCGCCTGGTGGGGCCGTTCATGACTAATTTTCAAGGCCGCACTTAAATCCTGGAGCCGATACGATGCCAGACACGGATATAAAATTTGACTAAGTTGAACGGTATCAACGCCCTTTAAGTCCAGTTCCGGATACCCGACCCGTTCAAGTTCAGCATTTAAAAACCGATAATCAAACTGAATGTTATGCGCTACAAAAATGGTATCCTGCAATAACGCATAGATCGTTCCCGCAACGTCATCAAAGAGTGGGGCGTGCCGCACATCCTTTTCATGAATTCCCGTTAAATTCTGAACATCGGCCGGAATGGCCATTAACGGATTAATTAACGTGTTAAAAGTATTTACAATTTTGCGATTTTGGACGAGAACACAACTGAATTGAATGATTCGGTTTGTTCCATCCATCTTCGTTCCGGTCGTTTCAAGATCAACCACCGCAAATGTTTGATTCTTTGCCATTCTTCCGTCATTCCTTTAATTTCTAACTTTGATTTTACAATAAACTACCGTTTAAACTCAAAATAAATTCTCATAAAGTTAAAATAACAAATTATTACTCATTAAGAGATCCTTTAATTAAAATTTCATTGGTCTATTCCCAATTAATACGGTATAATGAGCGTTGAATTAACATGTGTTTATACTGACAATTTCAAAAAGGTAATATGTTCTTTTTGAACTTCTCAAATCCATTTTGAAAGGATCTTTACCTTGGTAAATAGTAATCCAGCTCACGGAAAGAGCAACGCAAAAATTATTCTGATTGGCGAACATGCCGTTGTTTATGGTCAACCGGCAATTGCCCTTCCACTTACAACCGTAAATGTTAAAGTAACGGTTGAAGATGCCGAAACCGAAAGTACGATCAACAGCAGCTACTTCACGGGAAAGCTAGCTGATTTTCCGGTTTCAGGAATCAAACATTTAATTAACTATTTAATCGATAAAAATGAAATTGAAAATCCATTAAGTATTACGATCAAAAGCGACCTCCCTGCCGAACGCGGAATGGGTTCATCAGCAGCGGTTGCGGTTGCTTTGATTCGGGCATTTTACACATATTTAGGCAAGCCATTAACCAAGACCCGGTTACTGAACCTTGCAAATATTTCAGAAAAAGATACCCACAAAAATCCAAGCGGGTTAGATGCCGCAACCTGCGCAAGCGAACAACCGATTTGGATGGTTCGCAACCAGGAATTAAAAACTTTTCCAATCAAAACCCACGGGTATCTTGTAATTGCCGACAGCGGAATTAAAGGCAAAACAAGTCAAGCAATTGCCGTTGTTAAGGAACGGTTAATGCATAACCCGGATGAAACCCAGAAATTGATCTCTGATTTGGGGCAACTTGCTTTTAATGCAAAGGACGCCCTTGCATCAGATGATATTGAAAAACTCGGCGAAATTTTCAATGCTGCGCAGGCCATTTTGCGCCAGTTAGGCGTCAGTTGCGCGCAACTTGATGATTTGATTGCCCTCAGCTTGAAGAACGGTTCGCTTGGCAGTAAATTAACCGGTGGCGGCAAAGGCGGATGCTTCATTTGCCTTACGAAATCAATCGGCGATGCCAGCGGCCTTTCACAAGCCCTTTTAGATGCCGGTGCAACCCAAACATGGATCGAACCTTTACTTAAGGAGGCCGTTCATGAATAATTCACCAATTACTGCCCATGCACATACAAATATTGCATTGATCAAGTATTGGGGAAAAAAGGACGTTGATTTGATCATTCCGCAAAACAGTTCGCTTTCACTAACCCTTGACCACTTTTATACCGATACAACGGTCAAGTTCGATGAAGGGTTAACGCAAGATGTCTTTACCCTTAACGGCGAACCTGCTGAAAATCCAAAGGTCAACCATTTTATGGACCTTGTTCGCAAGCTTGCAGGAATTCAAACTTTTGCACGAATCGATTCGATCAATCATGTTCCTTCAGCTGCAGGACTTGCATCTTCGGCATCGGCCTTTGCTGCCCTTGCCACTGCTGCCAGTAAGGCTGCAGGATTGGATTTGAGCAGAAAGGACCTTTCGCGCCTTGCACGTCGCGGATCGGGTTCTGCCAGCCGGTCAATCTATGGCGGATTTGTTGAATGGCGTCAAGGAAAGGATGATCAAACATCCTATGCCGTTCCCGTCGAAGAACACCTTGACTGGCCGATTGGAATGTTGGTTGGCATCGTCAACTCCGGGCAAAAGAAAATCTCTTCCCGGGCCGGAATGCAGACCGTCGTTGAGACTTCTCCCTATTATCAGGGATGGATCCAATCAACAACCGCAGATTTAGAAGCAATTAAAAAAGCAATTCAAAACCGTGATTTTCAAAAAGTCGGTGAAATCACTGAAAGCAACGCGCTTAAAATGCATGCATTAAACTTAAGTGCCCAACCGCACTTTAACTATTTTGAACCAATGAGCCTTGCAATCATGCAAGAAGTCGAACGGATTCGTGAAGAAGAACACATCCCGTGTTACTACACCCTTGATGCTGGTCCAAACGTTAAAATTTTATGTATGCAAGCGGATGCTCCTGCTATTCAACGGATTTTAACTTCAAAATTTGACCAAATCACGTTCGAATTTGCTAAACCTGGAGAAGGAGTTCGCTTTATCGAAGCATAAGGAGGTAACTAAGTGGTTAACGTCAAAGTTCCCGGAAAACTTTATCTTGCTGGCGAATATGCCGTCGTTGAACCCGGAACCCCAGCCGTGATCGTTGCAGTAGATCGGTTTGTCCACCTTAAAATTACATCGGCAACCGCGACTGGGACCATTTACTCGCATCAGTATCAAACCGTACCGGTTAAATGGCACCGAACAGCTCACCGCCAAATTCAACTTGAAGACGATGTTCAACTTGAATTTGTGCTTGAAGCAATTCGCTTGACCGAACGGTATGCCGCTGAATGCGGTCACCAACTTCAACTTTTCAACCTTGAGATCGATAGCGAACTTGATAGTTCTGATGGCAAAAAATTTGGTCTTGGCTCATCAGCGGCTGTAACTGTTGGCGTTGTGAAGGCGATTGCTGCTTTCTATCACCTTCACCTGACTGCATTAGAGACTTTTAAGATTGCCGCCCTTGCGCACTATAACGTTCAAGGCAATGGCTCCCTGGGAGATATTGCGGCCAGTGCATTTACTGGATGGATCGCATATTACTCGCCTGACCGGAATTGGTTACTTGATCAGCCGCAAACGCCACTCAAGCCGTTAATTGCAGCTGATTGGCCGGAGTTAAAAATTCAGCCGCTTACTCCCCCAACGACCGCCGATTTGATTGTTGGATGGACCGGCGCTCCCGCCTCAACCAAACATCTTGTTGCTGAAGTTAAACGGCGCAGTCATTTAAAGTATGATACGTTCGTTGTTCAAAGTGCGCAATGCGTTGAAAAGTTAATTCAGGCAATCAAAAATAATGATTTTGAGAAAATAACCGCTGCAATTACCCGCAACCGGGAACTTTTAAATGAATTAAGTAAAATTAGCCACGTCGAATTGGAAACTCCCCGGCTCAAAGAATTAATCGAGCTTGTTGTTCGCTTTGGCGGAAGCGGCAAAATGTCCGGGGCTGGCGGTGGCGATTGCGGAATTGGATTCGTTAAACATGGATCAAATTACCAGCAGATTTTCGAACAATGGCGGCAGGCCCAAATCTTGCCGTTACAGTTATCAACGTACACAATAATGAGGAATAATAATGGATATTCAAGCACATCGCAAAGACGAGCATGTTTTTATTGCTGAAAAACTTTATCAGCCGGAAAGTCGGAATCGTTTAGATGAAGTCCGGTTGTTATTTAAAAATATTCCTGAAATTTCGAAAAACGAAATTTCATTAACAACAACCATCATGGGATATCAAGTTGATAGTCCCTTTTTTATTAATGCAATTACCGGCGGCAGTTTGCAAACTGACAAGCTTAATTTTCAGCTTGCCCAAGTGGCTAACCAATGCCACGTCCCCTTTGCGACCGGTTCGGTGAGCGTTGCCTTAAAGGATCCAGCAAATGCTGACGGTTTCAAGCAGTTGCGCCAATTAACGCAAGATACCCTGCTTTTCACCAATTTGGGAGCTGGGAATGATCTTGCAACGGCAAAACAAGCGCTTGAACTGACTCAAGCAGATGGACTGCAGATCCACCTTAACGTTGCTCAAGAATTAGTAATGCCTGAAGGCGACCGAATTTTTTACTGGAAAGACCAGCTTCAAAATATCAGCGATCATCTTGAAAAACCACTAATGGTCAAAGGTGTTGGTCAAGGACTTACTCCTGAAACCGTCAAAATGCTTGCTGAAATGGGGATTCAAAACGTTGATCTTGCTGGCAAAGGCGGAACGAACTTTGTCGCAATTGAAAATGAACGCCGGCATGACGCTGATTATTCATTTCTAAATGACATTGGTCTTAGTCTGGCTGAATGTCTTCTTGGTGCGCAGCCGCTTCGCGATCAAATTTCAATTACTGCATCCGGTGGCATCCGAAATGCCCTCGAAATCGTAAAAAGTCTTGTTCTTGGAGCGGACTCAGTCGGCATTTCCGGAATGTTCCTTCACACCTTGATCAAAAACGGCCCTGAAGGATTAGTTGACCTAATTACCACGTTGCAAAGTCAGATCAAAGACTTAATGGTGATGCTCGGTTGCCGCACGATTCCAGAACTACATCAGGTTCGTTACCTGCTAAGTCCTGCATTGATTAGTGATCAAAAACAATTAAATGAGTAAAAAAACAGGTTGAGCCAAGCTGAAGTGAACCCCAAAAGTTGGACACTTTATTAACTAGGCAACCTGGGACTGAGTTCTGTACTGAACAGGACTCAGTCCTTTTAGTTTTACCTTAATTCTGTCGTTATTATAATACTGGATATACTGGTG
>DWVG01000045.1 GCA_019120355.1 Candidatus Ligilactobacillus faecavium | reverse complement strand
ACGGTACTAGTGGAACGCGGTAAACCCCTCGAGCAGGTAACCCAAATTTTGGTAGGGGCGCTTCATGACGGAAATGAACTAATCATGGGGGCGAGTTTTTAACTCGGAGATAGATGATTACCACCGATTCTAGTCCTGGCTGGATGACGTACGGAACGTGGCTTATAGAGCACTACATATGACAGGAGGAGGTTGCGACATTGTTGCAACCTCCTATTTTTAATTAAGGATGAGGAAAATGGAAATAATCGCGACGTGCGCTGCTGGAATTGAAGGAATTCTTGGAAACGAACTGAAACACCTTGGATATCATGCCAATGTTGAAAATGGTCGGGCGCGGCTTGAAGGCGACTTTCAGGATATTATTCGTTTAAATTTATGGCTTCGGACTGCGGACCGGGTAAAAATCGTTTTGGCAAAGTTTATGGCGAAAACCTTTGATGATTTGTTTGAAAATGTAAAGCAAATTCCGTGGGAAGATTGGCTGGCACTCGATGCGGCTTTTCCGGTAAGCGGTAAATCACAAAAATCGCAATTGCATAATGTTCCGAGTGTTCAGGCAATTACTAAAAAAGCAATTGTTGAACGCATGAATCAAACGTATCATCGGCGGACGAAGTTTCCGGAAACAGGGGCTGAATATCCGGTTCAGGCTTCGATCAATAAAAACAAAGTAATGGTTACCCTTGATACAACGGGATCAAGTTTATTTAAGCGCGGATACCGGTTAGATAAAGGGGGCGCGCCGATGAAGGAAAATATGGCTGCGGCCCTTGTTTTATTGTCACATTGGTATCCAGAAGATCCGTTTATGGATCCAGTGTGTGGTTCAGGAACGCTTCCAATTGAAGCAGCTCTATTGGGACGCAACATCGCGCCGGGAATCAACCGCCATTTTGTATGTGAACAATGGCAGCAAGTCGACGAAACGATGGTTTCAAAACTTCGCGAAGAAGCCCGCGCAGCTGAAAAACATGACGTTGAACTCGACATTGCCGGCTATGATATTGACGGGCGAATGATCAACATTTCAAAGGTCAATGCAAAGGCAGCTGGGGTTTTGCATGATATTCATTTCAAACAGTTAGCGGTTAAAGACTTTAAGACTGATAAGGAAAATGGCGTGATCGTTGCTAACCCGCCATATGGACAACGTTTAAGCGATCGTGACAGTGTTCACGTTTTGTATGAACAAATGGGAAAAATCTACCGTCCAATGACTACGTGGAGTAAGTATATTCTTACAAGCGATTTAAATTTTGAAAAATATTATGGCGAACAGGCAACTAAAAGACGTAAACTATACAATGGTTCGCTGCGAACGGACCTCTTTCAATATTGGGGAAAGAAGAAACGTTAATTGAAGGTGAAAAAATGAAACAAAAGAGATATTACAGTCAACCAGATGTTCCAACCTCGATTGTTTGCTGGTCATTCACATGGATGATTTTTCTTTTCAGTATGCTTTTATGGCTGGAAATTACGGTCTTTCAAATTTGGACCTTGATGACTTTGATTTTATTTTTGATCGTGGCCTTGGTCGAACTTCGGGGGCGGTATCTTCAAATTGAAGACGGAAAAATCAATTACCATGCATTGATCGTTTTTAATGGTCAAAGCATCAAGTTAAGCGATATTAAAGAAGTGAAACATAACCGGTGGGGTGTTGTCCGGTTCGTAACGGAAAAAGCGACCTACAGCTTTTTGATGATGCCGAAGACGGCTGCCCGGTTAGCAGCGGATGTTGCTGAATTAATTAAATAAAAAATTTCAGAATAAGTGAGAGACTGTGATTATGTCACAGTCTTTTTTTATTCGCTTTTAACTAATTTTAGATTCATTATAATATAATTATTAATGTTTAATTCTAATAAACGAACAATAAAAATAAATAGTATTTACAATGTTCAATTTATTTGGTAAGCTTACCTTAATGAAGGAGGAAGATATTCATGAATGCTCAAGTTAGTGTTGTAATGGGAAGCATCTCCGATTGGTCGACCATGAAGTTGACGGGTGAGATTTTGGATAAATTGAATGTTCCGTATGAAAAGCAGGTAATTTCGGCTCATCGGATGCCGGCCGAATTGATGAAATTTGGTCAAACGGCGCATGAACGGGGAATTAAAGTGATCATTGCAGGGGCTGGCGGGGCAGCCCATCTTCCGGGAATGCTTGCAGCCAATACGATCATCCCGGTAATTGGGGTTCCAGTTCAAACTCATGCCCTTGGCGGAATGGATTCATTGCTGTCAATTGGTCAAATGCCAGCTGGCGTTCCGGTTGCCACCATGGCAATTGGGGCGGCTGGTGCGCGGAATGCAGCTTTAATGGCATGCGAAATGCTGGCTTTGAATGATGATGCGCTTGCAGACCGATTAGTTGATTACCGGAAACAGCAACATGATGCTGCCGTAGAAAGCAGTGCGCATCTTGAATAAACGAATTGAACAGGGCGATACGATTGGAATTATTGGTGGCGGTCAATTAGGACAAATGTTGGCATTTTCAGCTAAAGCAGCGGGAATGAAGGTCATTGTTCTTGATCCAGAGCCAACTTGTCCTACCGGTCAGGTTTGTGATCGCCAAATTATTGCGCCATATGATGATGTGAATGCAATTCAACAGTTAGCTGCTGAAGCGGATGTATTAACGTATGAATTTGAAAATGTTGACTTAGACGCGCTAGATGCGGTCAAAGATGCCGTTTCAATTCCTCAGGGAACAGAATTGTTACGGATTACCAAAGATCGGATTTGTGAAAAGACATTTCTGAAGGAACATGGATTTCAAACAGCGAAATTTGCGACAATTAGTAACGAACACGATTTTCAAATTGAATTGGAAAAAATTGATTTTCCATGTTATTTAAAAACGTGTGAAGGCGGCTATGATGGAAAAGGCCAGGTCCGGCTTAATAGTGAAGAAGACTTGGGACAAACTGCGGAAATTTTACAACATTGTCCATGTATTTTGGAAAAGGCCGTTGATTTTAAGTGCGAATGTTCTGTGATGGTCGGACGGAATGTTGACGGCGATTCAAGTGTTTTTCCAGTCAGTGAAAACATTCATCGCAATCAGATCCTCCACGAAAGCATCGTTCCGGCAAGAATCCCAAGTGAAGTTGCGGCGCGGGCAGAAGAAACGGCCGTGGCTATTGCTCAGGCCCTCGACTTATGTGGCATTTTAGGGATTGAAATGTTTATCGGAACTGATGACCAAGTTTATATTAACGAATTGGCACCGCGGCCGCATAATTCAGGTCACTATTCGATCGAAGCATGTAATTTTTCGCAATTTGACATTCATAACCGGGCAATTTGCAACTGGCCAATGCCGCAAATTAAGCTTTTGCAACCCGTTGTGATGGTCAACGTTTTAGGCCAGCATGTTTCGGGAGTGCGGAAGTTAATTTTTGAGAAACCTGACTGGCATTTTCATGATTATGGAAAAAGTGCGGTTCGGCTGAATCGAAAAATGGGCCACATTACAATTTTAACGAATCAGCTTGATCAGACGTTGAAGGAAATTGATCAAACTGGAATTTGGAAACAATAAAACACGAACATTGTTAGTGATTTTGAAATTCGTAATTTAAATACTTAAGCAATAAAGAGGCATCTTTGAAGAAAGATGCTTTTTTATTTTATTCGAATAAAAGATAAATAAGTAATTTTAATCTGTTATTTATAAAATAAAATAATGTAATTATGAACAATAAAATCGATTAGTCACAAAATTGTTAGAATATCTTGTTGACATCCGGCCGCTCTTGGAATATCCTGAATGTATAATGATTGATTATTTAAAAACGTTCGTAATTAGGCGAACAATATAAAGGAGATTATGATTGATGGTACATCAAATTTATGCTGGGAAAGCAAAGGAAATGTGGACAACGGAAGATGAAAATGTTTTACGGGTCGTTTATTTAGATCAGGCGACAGCCTTAAACGGCAAGAAGAAAGACCATATCAATGATAAGGGGAAAACGAACAATGCAATTTCGACATTGATCTTCAAATATTTTGAAGCAAACGGAATTAAAACCCACTTTATTAAAAAGATTTCGGATACCGAAGAACTTGTCAAAAAAGTCAAGATCATTCCACTTGAAATGATCACCCGGAATTATTCTGCTGGCCACTTTGCAAGTCGTTACGGCGTTGAAGAGGGGAAGAAATTTGAAACTCCAGTTGAAGAGATGTGCCTTAAAAGCGATGAACTTGATGATCCTGCAATTAATGCTTCTCAAGCAATCGCCCTCGGAATTGTTACCCAATCGCAATTAGATACGATGTGGACAACTTCACGGAAAGTTGATCAATTATTAATCCCGTTATTTGAAAAAGCAGGCATGCAACTGATCGATTTCAAGCTGGAATTTGGAACTTTGCCAAACGGAAAAGTGATTCTTGCTGATGAGTTTTCACCAGACAATTGCCGGTTATGGGATACGAAAACCCACCATCACTTAGATAAGGACGTTTACCGAAAAGACTTAGGCGAGTTAACGCCGGTTTACCAAGAAGTCCTTCAACGGTTGGAAAAGGTAATTTCACTTTAAAAGGAGGAGCACAATGAAAAAGTTTCGCGTATATGTAACTTATAAACCATCCGTTTTTGATCCTCAAGGCGATACGATCACTGACGCAGCAAAGGATCTGGGCTATCAAGCCATTCAAGCAATTCACGTTGGAAAATTCTTTGATATTGAAGTTGACGATTCAAAGGAAACGGCTGCCCAAACGGTTGAAGAATTAGCGGAAAAACTGCTCGTAAACTTCAACCTTGAAGTTTATCGTTATGAACAATTGGGGGAAGATTAGATGAAAGTTGCAATCATTGTTTTTCCAGGATCAAATTGCGACAGCGATTTGCATTATGTTTTAGAAAACCTGTGCCATGTCAGTGCGGAATACGTTTCTTCAACGGCAACGAGTTTAGACGGCTTCGATGCGGTCCTGCTTCCTGGCGGATTTTCATATGGAGACTATTTACGATGCGGCGCCATTGCAGCCTTGACACCGATTATGGGAGCAGTTCGTCAGTTTGCCGATTCAGGGAAGCCCGTGATTGGAATCTGCAATGGATTTCAAATTTTGACGGAAGCGCATTTGTTACCAGGGGTTTTAAAGAAGAATGATAATCTGAAATTTATTTGCCGGCCAGTTGCGTTGCAGGTTGAAAATAATGATACTCCGTTCACAACCAAGTACGTTAAGGATGAAAAGATTCATTTGCCGATTGCCCATTCTGACGGTAATTTCTATGCCGATTCGGCAACAATTGATGAATTGGAGCAAAATCATCAGATTGTTTTCCGTTATGTTGATCAAAATCCTAACGGAAGTGTGAACGACATTGCTGGGATCTGTAACCGGCGCGGCAACGTTGTTGGGATGATGCCCCATCCGGAAAGAGCGTCCGAAAAAATTGTCGGCAATGATGACGGCTTCAAAGTTTTCCAATCGTTGCTTGCGTTTAAGCATTAAAAATGGAGGTTAATTTATGATCGATCAAGAAATGACGCCCCAAGAAATCAAAGACCAAAAGCCATATCTTGAATGGGGACTAACTGAAAAAGAATATGATTACATTTGCGATCATCTGATTCATCGGTTACCGAATTATACCGAAACGGGATTATTTGCGGTAATGTGGAGTGAACATTGTTCGTATAAAAAATCCAAACCATTGTTGAAACTTTTCCCGAATAAAAACGAACGTGTTTTACAAGGCCCAGGGGAAGGGGCCGGAATCGTTGATATCGGTGATGATCAAGCAGTTGTTTTCAAGGCTGAAAGTCATAATCACCCATCAGCCGTTGAACCTTACGAAGGGGCAGCAACCGGGGTCGGCGGAATTTTACGCGACATCTTTAGTATGGGAGCCCGGCCGATTGCTTCACTTGATTCACTGCATTTTGGGGAAATCAATAATGCGCATACCCGCTATTTGATCAACGAAATCGTTGCCGGAATCGGCGGTTACGGCAACTGCATGGGAATTCCAACCGTTGCAGGAGAAACAACGTTTGATGAGTGTTATGAAGGTAACCCGTTAGTGAATGCAATGAGTGTTGGGTTGATGAATAAGAAAGACATTCAAAAGGGGCGCGCTTCAGGCGAAGGTAATCTGATTATGTATGTCGGTGCTAAAACCGGTCGGGATGGCATTCATGGTGCTACCTTTGCATCAACGGATTTTGATAGTGAACATGAAACCCAACGGTCAGCTGTTCAAGTGGGTGATCCGTTTATGGAAAAGCTGTTAATGGAAGCCTGTCTTGAATTGATTCAAAACCATGCTGATTGGCTGGTTGGAATTCAAGATATGGGAGCGGCTGGGTTAGTTTCATCAAGCTGTGAAATGGCCTCTAAGGCAAACAGCGGGGTCAAGCTGAATCTCGATCTGGTTCCGCAACGGGAAAGCAGCATGTCAGCATATGAAATCATGCTGAGTGAATCGCAAGAACGAATGTTGTTATGCGTAAAAAAAGGAAATCAAGAAGATGTGCGGCAACTTTTTGAAAAGTATAACCTTGACGTTGTCGTTATTGGGGAAGTAACTTCTGACCATCAATATGTATTAACACATCATGATCAAATTGTAACCGATATTCCGGTATCGTCATTAACCGATGATGTTTTGCAAGAAAAGTGTCCTGAACGGCAGCCGGAACGGTTAACCTCTCTTAAAGAAAATGCTCTTCCAAAAATCGATGATCCTGCACAAACGTTGGTTGATCTATTACAACAGCCAACCGTTGCATCGAAGAAAGTTTTAACGCAAACGTATGATTCGCAAGTCCGAGCCTCAACCGTGGCGGGACCGAACGCAACCAACGATGCCGGTATTATTCGGGTGCGTGGAACGCAAAAGGGATTGGCAATGACCACGGATGGAAACGGACGGTTTGGATATTTGAATCCGCGAATCGGTGGTCAAATTGCGGTGCTTGAAGCTGCGGCCAATGTGATTGCAAAGGGGGCCCAACCGCTTGCGATTACTGACTGCTTAAACTTTGGCGATCCAAATGATCCGGAAGTCTACTGGGAACTTCATCAGTCAATTGCCGGAATGGCAGAACTTTGCCGGGAACTTAATACCCCAGTCATTTCAGGAAATGTTTCCCTTTATAACGAAAATAACGGTCAAGCAATTTATCCAACGCCAATGGTTGGCATGGTCGGACTGATTTCAAATGTTGATCATGCAATTTCAAATCATATTACGCAGGATGAAAACTTGATTTATGTTGTCGGCCAAACGAAGGATGATTTCAGCGGTTCAGAACTTCAAAAAATGCTGACTGGCAAAATTGACGGCAAGGTCAATGAATTTGATTATCATCAAGCCGCATCTGCTTTGCAAAAGACACTCACGGCCATGCAGGATCAACTGGTAACGGCTGCGCATGATGTTAGTGAGGGCGGTCTTGGAGTGACGCTTGCTGAAATGATTTTTGACACATCACTTGGAATGGACGTTGAAATGAACGATCAGGCCAACCGGTTATTTAGCGAGACTCCGGGACGAATCGTTTTAACGGTTAAGCCGGCAGATCAAGCCGCATTTGAAAAGGTTCTTGGAAACGATGCAACGTTGATCGGGAAGACAATGGCAACCCATGAATTAAAAGTCAAGACAACCGATGCGGAATTCAAGTTGAACGGAACGCAGCTTCAACGTCAATGGGAGGATGCAATTCCATGCTTAATGAAATCAAAGGATTAAATGAAGAATGCGGCATTTTCGGGGTCTTTAACTCACCGCATGCCAATCAGTTAACGTATATCGGACTGCATGCTTTACAACACCGCGGCCAAGAAGGAGCAGGAATCGTAACGGTCGATGCCGATCATCATTTTTATCAGCACCGTGATCGCGGATTGTTGAGTGAAGTTTTTAAGGATCCAAATGACCTTCATCGGTTAGCGGGTCAAACTGCGATCGGCCATGTGCGTTATGGAACAAGCGGTAATAATTCGATTGCGAATGTCCAACCGTTTCTCTTTAAATTTAACGATGGTGATCTTGCATTAGCGCACAACGGAAATTTGACGAACGCCCAATCGTTAAAAGCCCGATTGGAAAGTAAAGGCGCGGTTTTCCAATCGAACTCGGACTCAGAAGTGCTGATTCATTTGATTCGGCAAAAACATTCAATGCCGTTTATGGACGCTTTGAAGCAAAGTTTAAATGAGATCCATGGCGGCTTTGCATTTTTGATTCTAAAACAGGATGCCTTGATTGCCGCATTGGATCCGAATGGGATTCGACCATTATGTGTTGGGCAATTATCAAACGGGGCATATATTGTCGCCAGCGAAACGTGTGCGCTTGATGCTGTGGGGGCAACGTTTGTCCGCGATGTTCAACCTGGTGAACTGATCGTGATCGATCATGATGGGATGCACATTGACCATTACACTACGGACACGCAGCTGGCAATCTGTTCAATGGAATATGTTTACTTTGCCCGGCCGGATTCGAATATTCATGGGGTTAATGTTCACCGTGCGCGAAAACGGATGGGAATCCGATTGGCGGAAGAACAACCGGCGGATGCTGATATGGTGATCGGCGTTCCCAATTCATCATTATCAGCGGCCTCAGGATATGCTGAAGCTGCCCATCTTCCGTATGAAATGGGGTTGATCAAAAATCAATACGTTGCGCGGACGTTTATTGAACCCACCCAAGTACTGCGGGAACAAAGCGTGCGGATGAAGTTGTCAGCGGTCAGCGGGGTCGTTAAGGATAAGCGGATCGTTGTTGTTGATGATTCGATCGTTCGCGGGACCACTTCGATTCAATTGGTCAAACTGCTACGCAATGCCGGTGCGCGGGAAGTCCATCTCCGGATCGCTTCACCGCCATTCCGGTTCCCGTGTTTTTACGGAATCGATGTTTCAACCCGGGCAGAATTAATGGCTGCCAACCATAGTATTGCGGAAATGCAACGATTGATCGATGTCGATAGTCTTGGCTTTTTAAGTGTTCAAGGGTTGATCGATTCAATTGCCGTTCCGGATGCAGGCACCGCCCCGAATCGCGGGTTAACGGTTGCCTACTTTACCGGAAAATATCCGACACCGTTGGATGACTATGAAGCGGGATATTTAAAGTCATTAAAACAGCAAAGGGGAATGTTTGATGAAGACTAATCGATACCAAAAAGCAGGCGTGAATATTGAAGCCGGCAATCAATTGGTTGACCAGATCAAAAAGGATGTTCAATCAACGCAACGAATTGGCGCTGACGGGAAAATCGGGGATTTTGGCGGAATGTTTGATTTGAGTGCCCTTGGACGTTATCAGCAACCGATTTTGGTTTCCGGAACCGACGGCGTGGGGACCAAGCTAATGATTGCTCAAATGATGAATCGGCATTCAACGATTGGAATCGACTGTGTTGCAATGTGTGCCAATGACATTTTAGCGCAGGGCGCAGAGCCGTTGTTTTTCCTTGATTACATTGCAACGGGGAAAAATGATCCGGCTAAACTTGCTGAAGTTGTCAAGGGCGTTGCGGCAGGCTGCCGCCAAGCAGGAATGGCGATTATCGGCGGCGAAACGGCAGAAATGCCTGGAATGTACCCGGAAGATGAGTACGATATTGCCGGCTTTGGAACGGGAATCGTTGAACAAGATCGGCTTTTGACGACTGATGATCCGCAAGCTGGCGATGTCTTGATCGGCATTGCTTCGTCAGGGTTGCATTCAAACGGCTTTTCCCTTGTTCGGCAAATTTTGTTTGATGAAGCGGGATTCAAGGTCACGGATCAGCTTGATGAGCTTAGCGGAAAAATGCTTGGCGAAGAATTGCTGACGCCAACTAAGATCTACGTTCAATCAGTCTTGCCGCTTGTTCAATCAGGACATGTTCATGGAATCGCGCATATTACTGGTGGTGGGCTGCTTGAAAACGTTCCGCGAATGTTTGCTTCAAATTTAAAAGCTGAAATCACGGTTAACTGGCCGATTCCAGCGATTTTTAACCTTTTGCAAAAGCACGGAAATTTAAATTGGCATGATTGTTTTTTGACGTTCAACATGGGAATTGGCCTTGTGTTAGCCGTTGCTCCGCAAAATGTAGATGCAGTTTTGAAGCATTTACAAGCGAACGGCGAAACGGCATGGACGATCGGTGAAGTAGCAAAGCGGTCCGCAGATGAAGCACCAATCAAAATTGTGATCGATGGAGGTGAGATCGAATGAGAGTTGCGATTTTTGCTTCCGGAAACGGAACAAACTTTGAAACGTTAGTTCAGGCATTCAACGAGCACAAAATTCAGCATGGCAAGGTGGTTTTACTTTTCTGCGATCACCCGAATGCCCCCGTGATTCAGCGGGCAAAGCGGTTGCAGATTCCGTACGAAACTTTTCCATTGAAACAGTTTGCTTCGAAAGCCGAATATGAACAGGCAATTTTAACCAAGCTTCAGGAATATCAGGTTGACCTGATTGCTCTTGCCGGTTATATGCGCGTGATCGGGCCGACGATTTTGAGTCATTATCCGAAACGGATCATTAACCTTCATCCCGCATATTTGCCTGAATTCCAAGGATTGCATGCCATTGAACGCGCATTTGATGATCACCTTCAAAATGGCCGGACCCAAACCGGGGTGACGTTGCATTACATTGATGAAGGGTTGGATACCGGCCCGGTAATTCGCCAGGAACACGTTCCAATCAAACCGGAAGATACGTTGGATGAACTTGAAACGCGAATTCATCAAACCGAACACCGGCTTTACCCTCAAGTACTAAATGAAGTCATTTGTCAAATCAGTAAAGGAGAAAAAGAATGAAAAAAGCATTAATCAGTGTTTCAGATAAAACGAATCTTGTTCCTTTTGCCCAAGCATTAGTTGAAAACGGCTATGAAATTATTTCTACGGGCGGAACGCGCAATTTCTTAAAGCAGGTCGGCGTTCAAACGACTGACATTCAAGAAGTGACTCATTTCCCAGAAATTCTGGATGGCCGGGTCAAAACCCTTCATCCGAATGTTCATGCTGGTTTGCTTGCGAAACGTGATCATGCCGACCATATGCAAACTTTGGCTGATCACGGAATCGCTCCAATCGATTTGGTATGCGTTAACTTGTACCCGTTCAAGGAAACAATCTTAAAGAATCAAGATGATTTTGATGGCGCAATTGAACAGATCGATATCGGTGGGCCAAGCATGTTGCGGGCAGCTGCCAAGAATTTCAGGGATGTGACTGTTGTAACGGATATTAACGATTACCAAAAGGTGATTGATGAAATTCAAGCCAATGGGGAAACTACGCTTTCAACCCGGAAGGAACTTGCAGCCAAAGTCTTTCGCGAAACAGCTGCATATGATGCTTTGATCGCCCAATACTTCGATTACCAAACTGATGATTCAGCACCGCAAACGTTGACTTTACCACATCAATTGAAGCAAACGATGCGGTACGGTGAAAACAGCCATCAAAAAGCATGGTTCTATGAAGATGTTATTCCGAAGAGCTTTTCAATCAGCCAGGCTAAACAACTTCATGGCAAACAGCTTTCATACAATAACATCAAGGATGCCGATGCTGCATTGCGGATCATCCGGGAATTTGATGAACCAACAGCGGTTGGCTTGAAACACATGAATCCATGCGGAATCGGTCGCGGAAAGACCATTGAAGAGGCATGGGACCGCGCTTATGAAGCTGATCCAGTTTCAATTTTCGGCGGGATCGTTGCTTTGAACCGGAAAGTTGACTTGGCAACGGCCCGAAAATTACACCAATTATTCTTGGAAATCATTATTGCTCCGGCATTTGATGATGATGCATATGATGTATTGGCAAAGAAGAAAAATGTACGGCTGTTAACGCTGAACTTTGATCGCCGCAGTGAACAACCGCGGTTTGAGACCGTTTCGGTAATGGGCGGCATGTTGATGCAAGAACAGGATGATTTGGAAGAAGATCCAACTCAATGGCAGATCGTTACCCAAAAGAAACCAACAGCTGATGAATTGAAGACAATGGCATTTGCATGGAAAGCCGTTAAGTTTGTTAAGTCAAATGCAATCTTAGTTGCTAACTCTAACCAGACAATCGGCGTTGGTGCGGGTCAACCGAACCGGATCGATGCGGTCAAAATTGCGATTGACCATGCAAAGGATAAATTGAATGATCAATCTGTGCTTGCCAGTGATGCTTTCTTCCCAATGGATGACTCCGTTGAATATGCTGCCCAACACGGAATTAAACTGATCGTTCAACCTGGCGGCTCGATTCGGGATAAAGATTCGATCAAGATGGCTGATAAGTATGGAATTGTAATGGTGATGACTGGTCACCGGCACTTCCGGCACTAAAAAGAAACGGTGAATCAAATGAAGGTATTAGTAATTGGAAGCGGCGGCCGCGAATTTGCGATTTGCCGAAAGTTGAAGGCAAGTGCCCTGATTGATGAAGTATACTGTGCGCCTGGCAATCCTGGAATGAAACGGATCGGGGTTCATCCGGTCGGAATTCAAGAAAATAACTTTGAAGCATTAGCGTCGTTTGCAAAGCAACATGCCATTGCATGGACGATGGTTGGGCCGGAAGATGCGCTGGCAAATGGAATTGTGGACTACTTTACTAGCAACGGTCTGAAAATCATCGGTCCGGACAAGCAAGCGGCTCAATTGGAAAGTTCAAAGGATTTCGCGCTGAACTTTATGCAAAAATTCCATATTCCAACGGCTCAGCACCAAACATGCACCTCAATGGAAGATGTTGATGCAGTCCTTGCTCAGACTTCATACCCAACGGTCATTAAAGAAGACGGCCTTGCCGGTGGAAAAGGCGTCTTTATCGTTGAAAATAAAAAGGAAGCCTTGAAAGTTTTAGCAAGCCTGAAAGTTTCGCCGCAATCTCCAGTGATTTTTGAAGAATATCTTGACGGTCCGGAATATTCGATTTTTGTACTTCTAAATCAAAAATCATTTCAAATTTTACCGGTGGCGCAGGATCATAAGAAAATCTTTGATCACGACCGCGGACCAAATACGGGCGGCATGGGCGCTTACAGTCCCGTTCCGCAATTCGATCAAGCAGATTTTGACCGGACAGTGAACGAAATCGTGAAACCAACGATCAACGGAATTCACGCCATGGGCTTCGATTATACCGGAATTATTTATATTGGGATCATGATGACGGCTAATGGTCCAAAGGTGATCGAATATAATGTCCGGCTTGGTGATCCGGAAACCCAAGTTGTTTTGCCGCGAATCAAAAATGATTTTGGGAGGTTGCTGACCGAATGCGTTGATCAGGAAGTCCTTGATCCGATTGAAATCAATCCGCAAGCTTACGTCAACGTTGTGCTTGCAGCGAACGGATATCCCCAAAATTACGTTAAAGGTCAATTATTACCGAATTTTACAATTCATGATAAAGGGATGATCGACTATGCGAATGTTGCTGTTGATGACCAAGAAAGATTGATTGGCAATGGCGGCAGAATCTTATCCGTGATCGGGATTGGCGATTCGATCAAAGAAGCGCAGACAAATGCTTACAAGATCTTGAACGATTATCCAGCCAACCAAACATATTATCGGCATGATATTGCAAAACGTGCAGTTCAAAAATGAGTTTTTGTTTTAAATAAGATATAATGAAAGTTACTTAATTTATACAGGAGGTTTACGCAATGAATGATATTGAAATTGCTCAACAAACAAAAATGGAACCAATTGTCAATGTTGCCCAAAAAGTGGGTTTAACTGAAGATGATCTTGAATTGTATGGAAAATACAAAGCAAAAATTTCATTACCATTAAAAGAAAAAACGCAAACCAAAGGAAAAATGATTCTGGTAACGGCGATCAATCCAACGCCTGCTGGTGAAGGAAAGTCAACGGTTACGATTGGTTTGGCAGATGCAATGAGTGCAATTGGAAAGAAGACAATGGTCACTTTGCGTGAACCTTCTTTAGGACCGGTTATGGGCGTTAAAGGCGGAGCAACTGGTGGCGGATATTCACAAGTTGTGCCAATGGAAGACATTAACTTGCACTTTACTGGTGATATGCACGCCTTAACTGCCGCTAACAATACCTTGGCTGCTCTGATCGATAATCATCTTTACCAAGGCAACGAACTTGGAATCGATCAGCGCCGGGTGATCTGGAAACGCGTTTTGGATATCAATGACCGGGCGTTACGGTATACAGTGATCGGCTTAGGCGGCCCAACCCAGGGGATTCCGCGGGAAGACGGCTTTGACATTACGGTTGCTTCTGAATTGATGGCTGTTTTATGTTTGGCAACGGATCTGAATGATTTGAAAAAGCGAATCGGCCAAATCGTAATCGGCTATAACTTTGACCGCGAACCGGTAACAGTCGACCAATTGGGAGTGACTGACGCAATTACACTGCTTTTGAAAGATGCTATCAAGCCAAACCTGGTTCAAACCCTTGAACATACTCCAGCTTTAGTTCATGGCGGTCCGTTTGCAAACATTGCTCACGGCTGCAATAGTATTATTGCAACCCGGACAAGCATGGAATTAGCCGACTATACGTTGACGGAAGCCGGTTTCGGTGCTGATTTAGGAGCCGAAAAGTTCTTAGACATTGTATGCCCACGGTTAGGCAAGACGCCGGATGCAATCGTGATCGTTGCGACTGTTCGTGCATTGAAGATGAACGGCGGCGTTGCGAAGGACAACTTAAATGAAGAAAACGTTGAAGCCGTTCAAAAGGGATATGCCAACTTGCAACGGCACATCCGCAACATGAAACGTTACGGCGTTCCGGTTGTAGTTGCGGTTAATAAGTTTGCCACGGACACCGATGCTGAATTGAATCAGGTAATTGACCTTTGCAAGGCTGATAACGCTGATGCTTACATTTCGGATGGCTGGGCAAAAGGTTCAAAAGGCGTAATTGACTTAGCCCGCGCAGTTGTTGATGCTTGTGATCAAGAATCGGACTTCAAGCCACTTTATCAACCGGAAGATTCAATTGAACAAAAGATCGAAACCTTGGTTACAAAGTTTTATGGCGGATCAAAGGTTGAATACAGTTCAAAGGCCAAACGGCAAATCAAGCAATTCGCCAAACTTGGCTGGGATAAAATGCCGGTCTGCATGGCTAAGACCCAATATTCATTCTCAGATAATGCGAAGTTGCTTGGCGCTCCAACCGGCTTTACCGTTCACATTCGGGAATTTGTTCCAAAATTAGGAGCTCAATTTATCGTTGCGTTGACCGGAAATGTATTAACCATGCCTGGTTTGCCCAAGGTTCCGGCTGCCAACGGAATGCACATTGATGAAAACGGCAAGATCAGCGGTTTGTATTAATTTTTGAATTATACAAATCACTCAAAAAAAGGTAAACTAAATATCGAAGTTTAAAAACGGAGGTAGGAAGATGCCTTTAATTGGTTATCTGGCGGTCAGTCTGATTATTTTTGGACTTGACCAGTTAGTGAAATATCTGGTCGTGACGCATATTAAACTTGATACGACGGTCAGCTTTATTCCGCATGTGCTTTCATTGAGCAATGTGCGGAATGATGGCGCAGCATGGAGTATTCTCCAAGGGCAGCAGTTATTGCTGTTTGTGATTACGGTGGCTGCGTTAGCGGTCATGCTTGTTTTATTGAAGAAAAATCAAAATGATCGGTTGTTTGCCTGGGCATTGACCCTGATGATCGGAGGTACACTGGGTAACTTTCTTGACCGGTTGCGGTTAGGATACGTGGTTGATATGTTTACCCTGGATTTTATGAATTTTCCGATTTTTAACGTTGCTGATTGTGCGTTGACGGTCGGGGTGATTTTACTGATAATTGCGTTATTTACAGGTGATGACAATGAGTAATTATGTAATTACTGACCAAACAGGAAGAATTGACAAGGTTTTAACGAGCCTTGAACCGGAAATTACCCGCTCACAGTTGAAGAATTTGATCAATGACGGACATGTGACGGTCAACGGGCAGGCGGTAAAACCAAAATACAAGGTACAGGCTGGCGATAAGATTTCACTGGTCAAACCTGAACCGCAATCGCTAGAATTAACACCTGAAAATATTCCGCTTGATATTGTTTACGAAGATGATGACGTGATCGTGGTCAATAAGCCGCAGGGAATGGTGGTTCATCCTGCGCCTGGGCATCCGAATCATACACTGGTCAACGCGCTGTTATACCATTCGCCGTTATCGACAATTAATGGAACCTTTCGCCCGGGAATCGTTCACCGGATCGATAAGGATACGTCCGGTCTATTAATGGTTGCGAAAAATGATTTAGCTCATCAAAGTTTGGCAGAACAGTTACGCAACAAGACCAATAAACGGGAGTATCTTGCATTGGTGTACGGCCAGATCAAGGAAGATGAGGGGACGATCGATGCGCCGCTTGGCCGGAATCCGCAAGATCGCAAAAAGCAAGCGGTCGTCAAGGGCGGTCGCCATGCCGTGACTCATTTTAAGGTAATGAAACGGTATGATAACTTTACGCTTGTAAAATGTATTCTTGAAACCGGCCGGACACATCAGATCCGGGTTCACATGAAGTACATTGGACATCCGCTTGTCGGTGATCCGTTATACGGTCCGCGGAAAGTGATCGGAAAAGACGGGCAGTTTTTACACGCCGCATTGTTAGGGTTTAAACATCCGCGAACGGGCAAAGAGCTGGTTTTCGAAGCCCCGCTTCCAGAAAATTTTCAAAAAATGCTGGATAAGCTTGACAAGCAACAGCACAAAGGTTAAATTTAAATTGATAAAAGACCTTGAAACTAGTCCCGTGAGGCTAAAAAGGTTCGCAAACGTTCGTTAGCAAGC
>DWVG01000001.1 GCA_019120355.1 Candidatus Ligilactobacillus faecavium | reverse complement strand
ATAATCAAATTGATTATCGCCTGACCACTTGACATTTAGTCATTCCCCATTTCTGAAAATAATTAAATTTTATTTTATATTAAAATCATACCACCTTTTACGGTGTTTGTAGACTACTGCCCGTTATCTGTTAGATAAATTTTCTTTAAATCGCGCTGTTGTTGCGGGGTAACCTTTAATACCTGCTCAACATAATTGCGGACATTCCCAGCTTCTGCGCGAATGACGTTCAAGGCTGTATCCAGATATTCATCATAAACATGTGTTAAAGCTTCAATGTTTTTTAAGAAGACCGGGCCAAGGTCATGATAAAGTTTTTGTTTATTTTGCTGGTTTAATGCCAAATGCTTGTTTGATGAAAGGTAATCCTCACGAATAATCTCATCAGGAACCCCTAAAATGGTCATCAAATAAACGGCTGCCATTCCGGTCCGGTCTTTTCCGGCAGTACAATGAAACAAAACCGCTTCACCATCAGTTGAGTTAGCTAATAATTCATCAAAGAACACCCGGTAAGCATGTTGCGCGCTTGGAGCAAGGACAATATCCTTATATGAATTCAACATATCGTGATAACCTGCTTCAGGATTTTCTTTAAATGCTTGTTTTCGCATTTGATTCTTTGCTGTACTATTAGTTTCATCAGCTGGGAAAACTGAATCATTCACATATTTTGCCATTGAAGGAACCTTATCCGGATATTCGTCCTGCTCGCTTGGCGAGCGGAAATCAATGTCGACCCGGACCCCATATTCATTCAGATAATTCAAGTCATCAACCGAAAGCGGGTTAAGCATCCCTGAACGAACGGCTTTATGCATTTTGATTGTCTTTCCGTCAGTTGTCGGATACCCGCCAATATCGCGAAAATTAAATCCGTTTTTAACTTTTAATAAATGCTGTTTCATTCTTTAATCCTTCTTTTCCTTCGCTGCTGCCAAATTATTTTGAATTTGCTCTAAGCCAGCATGAACCTTAGTGATCATTTGCTGGGCAAATTCCATCGGTGCATTATCTAACGCTTCAATTGAACCTAGCTGAGCGATATGGAACTTCGATGCATTCAGATCCGGAGCTTCCATGATCAATTCAACTTGTACTGGAACCTCTTCATCAGAACTTTCAAAAAAATTATCAACCCGGTTGATATTTGCAAACGGCAGATTGATAATCCCGCTTTCTAACCGGACTGAGATGGCTTCTTCAAAACCTGTGATCGCCAAAATCTGCTGCCCAAGTTTTCCCTGAGCTACCGTTGTTTGAAAATCCGAAAGAAGTTGTTTTAATGCACCGTCGAGATTGTTAACGGACGCTTCCATTTCACTGCTGATAAAATCGCCGTCAACAATTCGATCAATAAAATCCTGTACCTTAATCTTCATTGTGATGATCCTTTTCTTTGTTCTTGTGGTTGAATTTCTTTTGCGTTTCAAGATACTTGTAGTGACTCTTCAGTTCATTATACGGTTTACCTTTATCGCTTCGGCTTTGGATCACTAACATTGTTTTGGCTGGAATATTCTTTTCGAGCCATTCGGCATCAGAAGTCGTCAGCCAAATTGCCCCGTTCGTTTGCGCAACATATTTGTGCTTAAAACTCTTTCCTAGGCATTTAACGGCTTCCTTATCGACTTTTCCGTCCCTATTAGTTGGAACAGCTTGGAGCATTGATTGAACGCCATATGGATCACCAGGGTTTGAATATGAGATCCATGCTGCGTAACTGCGAGCTGACGGAGCATCATAGTAATTTGTTCCCCGGGCCTTTTTGATCTTAAAAATTCCTAGCGGCGTCTTTTGCCGGTTATCCATTGTTTGATAGTTTGGGTTCCCGTATGCGTACATCGTATAGATCGTAAACGGTCCTTGGTGAACATACAGCCGTTGCTTAGCAATTGAAAATGAAAGCCATACCCGGTTCAACTTCGAATAGTGCCGATACTTGGCAATTTCAGGATATGGTAACGTTTCGCTCGGCTTATTCCATTCGACCGGTTTGCGCAAATGTTCCCGTTGCTTTTTCAGCATCCGCGCATTGATCTTAGCGTCATGTTCATCGTACTTCTTTTCCTTTGCTAATTTAACTGCCCGAATTCCTTCTTCGTGCTTAATATAAACGTATGAACCGACTGTTCCGGCAACCAAGACGATTGCAACCAACCAGGCCAGCCAGCTACTCTTTTTCTTTTCCATTTTTCTGCCTCTCGCTTAGTTCTTTCTTTTTATAAATATACGTAAACGCGCTTAAAAATTCAAATTTTATTTAGTTTTCCGCAAAGCTTCAACGTCAATGATCCGGTCGATCCACCCGCGATAAAATGAAGCCTCATGAGTTACCAAAATCACGTTGCCCGGATAGTCGATCAGGGCTTGACGCAATGCATCCTTCGTTTCGTCATCCAAATGATTTGTCGGTTCATCAAGAATCAAGAAATTACTTGGATGAAGTTCCAAAATACATAATTTAACCTTTGTCTGTTCCCCACCACTAAGTAAATTCAACGGTTGCATTGCATTGGCAGCATTAATTCCAGCCCGGGCGAGCTTTTGCCGAATCGTTTTCGGTTCTAATAACGGATCGATATTCTGAATCGTTTGAAGCGGAGTTAAGGTCGGATCATCCCATACCAAATCCTGATTAAAGTATCCGATTTTGACCGCATCACCGAAATTTGCAGTTCCTTCAAACACTGGAATTTTACCCAGGATCGACTTGATCAAGGTTGATTTTCCAACCCCATTGAATCCCTTCAAAACGATCTTTTCCCCATGCGTCATTGAAAAGGTAATCGGTGCGAGTAACGGCTTGTCATACCCGACAACAAGATTTTTAACCGTCAAGGTATTTGCCGATAAAATTTCTTCAATTGGGAAATTAAAATGAGCACGCAGATTATCACTCGGTGGGGTGATCCGTTTCATCTTGGCCAATCGTTTTTCACGCGATTTTGCCATTGACGCCCGGGTTCCTGCCTTATTCTTCCGAATATAGGCTTCATCTTTTTCAATTTGACGTTGCTGTTTTTCAAACGCCTTTCGCTGAACTTCCTTTTTAATCTCTTTTTGCTTGATTGCCGCCTTAAAACTTCCGGTATACTTTGTAATTTTCCCCCATGAAACATCAATAATCGCGTTGGTGACCCGTTCTAGAAAATCATAATCATGGGAAATCACCATAAATGCTCCTTGAAAATCATTCAAAAAGCCGATCAGCCATTCAATATGCTCAGTGTCAAGGTAATTGGTCGGTTCATCCAGCAAAAGCACATCGGGACTTTCTAACAGCAACTTTGCTAAAATAATTTTGGAGCGTTGTCCGCCTGAACAGTCACTGACCCGGCGATCTTTTCCCAGCGCATCAATTCCTAATCCTTGCATTACCTGATCAATTCGGGAATCGATTCCATAAAAGTCATGTGCTTCTAATGTTTGCTGGTTCCGGCCCGCGCGTTCTAACAGCCGTTCATCCATTGTTTCAGCATACTTTGCATAATCTTGCTGAATTTGGTTTTCAATTTCATAAAGGTTTTTAAAAGCACTTTTCAAAAAAGAAATAATCGTTAGATCATGTGCCGATTCAGCGTACTGATCCAAGTAACCGATTTTAATTCCTTTTTGCCATCTAATTTGACCTTCATCAGGAAAAAGCTGCTTGGTAATCAACTTGATTAACGTTGATTTTCCGGCTCCATTTTGACCGATCACGCCTAAATGATCTTCTTTATTCAAACTGAATTCAGCATCCGTATATAATTGCTTTTCAGCAAAGCTCATTGAAAGGTGGCTAACTTCTAAAATTCCCATTTCTCAACTTCATATCACTTTAGATAAAAAAACACCACATGTTCCGCCTACGCGATCCATGTGGAGCTTCTGCGTATTCAATTAATTGAAACTCGGATCTGCTGCAAAACTCCTCGAGAAAGTTTCACATCAGTTGAGCCCCACGTGCATCATGCCCGTAAGCTCAATTACTTGTTTGCTTTGTCAGCTTCATCGCGTTCCTTCAAGAAATCTAAAACAGCTTCGTGTTGTTTACGACGCTTCTTGATGTTCTTGTGGTTTACAGGACGACGATCGTTAGCTGCACCAATGTGTGTGTTTTGTGACATGAAGTTACCCTCCCTTCTGACATTAACAACCACTTATTTTATCGAAAATTTTCAAAAAATTCAAGTTTACTTTGAAGATGACGCATGCCGTTTTCGAACTTGGTGAACAATTAAGGTAATGACCACCGCGATCAAGACAATGATTCCAAAAACAGCCGCCGGAATTTCAATATCGATTGCTGGAATTGAAATAAATAATTTAACAGCGATCAATGCAATCAACGCATATGCCATGACCTCAAGTTCCGGAATTTTTTTCATCAGTTGCATGATCACTTCAGCAATTCCCCGCATACATAAAATTCCGATCATGCCCCCAATTAGAACGATCACCGGATTCGGTGAAATTGCCAACGAGGCTAAAATGGAATCGACCGAAAAGACAATGTCCATTAATTCAATTGATACAACGACTGACCAGAAAAGCGGTAATATCCGCTTCCGCTTCTTTGGTTGGTGCTGGTCAGAATGCGGATGCGCCATTTTCCAAAAGTGATCGATCGACAGGTAAAGCAAATATCCTGCTCCAATCACTTTGATCCACCAAAACTTGATCAAAAAGGTCCCAACGCCGATTAAAAGAAACCGGAAGAGATATGCTCCCCATAAACCATAAAACAAGGACTTTTCTTGTTCTTTTTTGGTCGGAAGTTTTTGCGTTTGCGCCGCAAGCACGATCGCATTATCAACCGATAATAAACACTCGATCAAAACAAGCGAAAGAATAATCAACCAGTCGCTTCCTGATTCAATAACAGTTTTCCAATTATTCAAATCAAAGAACGGACCATATAACGTTTGTAAAAAATGTATCAATTAAAATCTCCTTTAATTATCATTGTATAAGGAAAATATCACATTTTAGTTTTAATTTCAAAGGCTGGCAGGTACTTCTTAAAAGAAGTTTAACTTTGCTAATCATCCAATGGCAACGTTAATTCATCTGATTGAGCTTCAACTGATTGCCGTTCAGCTTTGCCGTGCAAAAAGCCTTTGATCATTCCGTAAATTGCTGTTTTCTCATTTGCTGACAATTGGTGCCCATTAAAATTCAATTGAGCATTTGACGTAAATAAATCATCAAGTTCAACTTCGGTATATTGCCGCCCTGCAAGAAAATCCAGCGACACGTTAAAGTAATCTGCCAGTTTCATCATTTCGATATACGACGGAGTATTCACACCGCGTTCCCAACTCCCAATTTGGGGACCGGTATTAGCCCGTTCACGCGGATAATCCGCTAATGATTGGTTTAATGCGCTGGCTAATTCCGGCAACGATAAGCCTTTTCCTTGCCGAAGAGCCCGTAATCTTTCAGGAAACATTTTATCACCTCATAAAATAAAACCTTCGAATCAAAAGGAGGTCGTTCCGTTTCCGGCACAACCTCCTTCCATTTTAAGCAACTTTACATCCAAATATTATAAAATACCCATCATGCGCATAAAGACTTGAACTCCAAATCTAATGATTCCCATAATGATTTCAGATGACAATAAATAGAAAATAAAGAATCCTAATCCAATTACCAATGCAGTCACGATTCCGGCATAGATGCGATCAAGGCCTTCTTCATTTGAACGACTGATAACTGCAACTAACACTGCAATTCCAAAAATTGCTAATGCAAAAAGAGTCAACAATGAAATTGTCTGGCCAGCAACACCAAAAAGTCCAAAAAGCAAAATTACAAGCGTCAAAATCACGTTAATTCCGCTGTAATGGGTGATTCGGTTAGTATATGTCCAAAAGTTTTCTTTTTTGCCTGAAACCAAATAACGGCTTACCAAATACGTTCCGCCGATAATGATTGCAGCCGCAATCAAACTGAAAATAAACAGCTTTAGATAAATTGATAATTCTGCAATGCTTGATTTCCCGCCATTAATAATATAGAAAACGTTATTGAAGTTTGCTCTAAAAATCGACTTAACAAATACGTGGAAGAAACGGTACAATGCGCCGAAGAAAACAAGTAATTCAGCAACAATGGTAACGACCCCATACCATTTTGCACCTTCAACTTCTTCCCCAGGATGAATCCATGAACTTAAGATCCACTTAAAGTAGCTTAATTTCTTTCCCGTTGCAGCTGAACTTGCCGCACTTGAAGAATCATTCTTAGCCTTTTCATCGCTGTGAGGATAAAAAGTAACGGTTTCTAATTTTGAATCGTCTTTTGACATTCGATCTACTCACTTTCTCTTTAAAAATACAATTTCATTGTAAACTAATTGATTTCTTTTTTAAAGAATAGGGTATTTATTTTCATTAAAAGAATTTATAATTATTTGTAAAAAAAGATGGAGGAGTTAGCGATGCAATTTAAAAAATCATTCCAACCTGTTATTTACTTTATCCTTGGACTTTTTGCGTGTTGCTTGACGGTTAGTTTCGTTCACGCTGATCAGCTTTCAAAGCAAATCGATCACATGAGCCTGCAAGATAAAATCGCACAGATGTACTTTGTTCCAAGCGATGGCAATCAAAATGATGTCCTCAACGCCATTCAACAATATCATGTTGGCGGCGTCGTCTTATTCGAGGCTGATTTTCAAAATCAAACCTCTAACCAGTTCAAAGCCAAACTTGACGGATGGCAAAAGGCAAGTCAAATTCCGCTTTTTATCGGAACTGATCAGGAAGGCGGGACCGTTTCACGCCTAAGTGATAATCCCCAATTAACAAATAACCGGCAATTTCCTTCACCACAAGCATTAAATAACAATATGCAAACTGAAGTAAATGAAGCGCGGAATGTTGCTGAGATTCTTCACAATTTAGGAATCAATTGGAACTTTGCCCCCGTTGCCGATGTCTCGAATAATCCACAAAGTTTCATTTATCCCCGGACATTTGGAAAAGACTACCAGCAAACAGCAACGTATATTTCAAAGGTCGTTCCGGCAATTCAAAGCCAAAAGGTCGTTGCAACCCTTAAACATTTCCCAGGTTATGGGACTGCAGGCGACACTCATACTGGATTTGCTTCAACGAACAAATCACTTGCTGATTTTCAAAGCCAAGACTTTCTTCCATTTATCGCCGGAATTAAAAGTCATGCCGATGCCGTGCTGATCTCACATATTGTAATCAATCAGGTCGATAACCATTATCCAGCTTCATTATCGCCGCAAGTTCATAGAATTTTAAGGGACCAGTTACACTTTAAAGGCGTTATTATCACTGATGACCTTGGAATGGGTGCAATTACCCAGTTCGCCCAAGATAATCATGTAAATGCCGATGTTTTAGCTGTTGAAGCCGGAAACGATATGCTTCTAAGCAGAAATTATCAGACTGGAATTCCGGCAATTGAACAGGCTGTTAAGAATCATCAAATTTCAGAAAAACAGATCAACCAGTCTGTATATCGGATTTTAAAACTTAAGGAAAAAATTGGATTAATAAAATGAAGGTGTGACAAAACGTTAAAAACGAGCGTGGTGGAAGCAGAAAAACGAACGAATCGCGCCAGCATAGATTCGGAGGTTTTCGAACTTCACTAGCTTCGCGTCGTAGCTCGTTTGTTTTGGAACCCGATTATGCGGATATAACAAAAAGGCTGCGACTTACGTCACAACCTTATTTTATTTATATTCATCTGGTTCTGGTTTTTCTGCAAGCGTAATAACGCCGATCGCATTCAACCCTGTATGAGTCATAATGATCGGGCTTGTTAATCGGGCAATATAAGCCGCATCAGCACTGTTTTCTGGAAGAACAGCATCCTTAACCTTTTCCAAATATTCATCGCTACAATCAACATTTGAAAGTGATAATTCTTGAATGGGGTTATCCTGATGCCGTTCTTTTAGTTCTGCACAATATTTGAAAAACGTCTTCCGGCTGCGCCCCTTCTTGACAACATCCAAACTATTTTCCCGCAAACGGACAATGACCTTCAAATTGATCAATTTGGTCAACATGCTTGCCATCTTTCCAAGCCGACCGCCTGACAAGATGTTGTCCAAATTATCAACTAAAACATCGATCGTTGTGCGTTCCAAAATATTTTTGCAGTGCGCTTGAATTTCTTCAATTGATTTTCCCTCAGCTGCATCCTTTGCCGCTGCTAAAACTTGAAATGCTTCACCGCGATCAGTTGACTTACTATTGATCACCGTTACATCCGTTGACGACATTTCAGCTGCTGAAACGGCAGTTTGGTACGTTCCGCTTAAAACATCAGAAAGCAAAATGGCAACGACTTGGCTTCCATCTTCACCCAAACGATCAAATACATCGACAAACGAACCGACTGCTGGTTGGCTCGTCTTTGGTTTATTTCCCTTTTTCAATTCTTCAACAAGTTCTTCACGGGTAATCGTTTCACCATCAACAAAAGTTTGCCCATTGATTTCAATTGTCAACGGAACAATTGTAATGTTATTTTCTTTAATTTCTGCTGGGGTTAACTGAACTGATGAGTCAGTTACAATCTTGATATTTGCCATTTTAAATTCTCCTTAAGCAGTTTTCTATTCTAATTATATATTAAATGTTTTCAAAATCAATATAATATAGACTTAAAGTCTAGATAGTTTAGCTACCAAACATCTCGGATCATTTTTATTATAGTCGATTACTCCCAATTTTAATAGCCAAATTCAGTATTAATTCTAATAAAAAAGCGCGGAAGTGATTAAAATCACCCCGCGCTTCGAGATCATCATTTTATTTTGCGACAACTTTAATGAAATCGTCACCATGGTGAATTTCGTCAACTTTCTTGTGACCAACTTCAGCATAGTTAGCGGTGTTCGTGATAATCGTCATTACAGTTGGATCGTAGCCTGCCTTTTGAACAGCATCAATGTCGACCGTTCCTAACTTATCGCCCTTCTTAACCGTTTGGCCTTGTTTAACAAAGCTTTCAAAGTGTTCACCCTTTAAGTTGACCGTATCAATTCCAACGTGGATCAAAACTTCAGCACCTTTATCAGATGTAATTCCATAAGCGTGCTTTGTTTCATAAGCAACTGAAATCTTACCGTCAACTGGAGCATAAATCGTTCCATCAGTTGGAATGATTGCAGCCCCGTCACCCATCATCTTGGTTGAGAAGACTTCATCGTTTGTCTCTGATAGGTCTTCAACTTTTCCGTTAACCGGAGCAGCAATCACTTCACTGTCTAATGAAACTTCTTGCTTTTGTTCAGGTTCAACGTGATCTTTTTTAGCTTCAATTGCTTCAGCTTCTGAAGTTGCAACCGGAACAGGATTTACAAGTTGATTGTGAGATTTTCCGTAAAGGAAGGTAACCGCGAAAGCAATTGCAAAACTGATCAATTCACAAATTACATAAACAATGATTGACTTTGTGTTAACTGATAAGAATCCTAAGAATCCAGCAGATCCAAGGGCAACAGCCCCAACCTTAAAGATTCCGGCAATAAATGAAGCAATGCATGAACCAACTAAGGCACAGAAGAATGGGAACTTGAATTTCAAGTTGACCCCAAAGATTGCAGGTTCAGTAATTCCAAGTAATGCTGAAACGCCGGCTGATGAAGCTAACCCTTTTGTCTTCTTATCCTTTGTTAAGGTCATCAAGGCAAAGGTTGCAGCCCCTTGTGCAACGTTAGCCATTGAAGCAACGATGAAGATAAAGTCGCCGACACCTTGGTGGTGAGCAGTAAAGGCTGAAATCAATTGAACTTCAACGGCTGGGAAGCTTTGGTGCAAACCAGTTAAAACAATTGGTGAGTAAACCGCACCAAAAATTCCCATTCCGAATGCGCCGGTCGTGTTGTACAACCAAACAATTCCATCAGTGATCAAGTTTGAAACTTCACGCATTACCGGACCAACAACCGTAAATGTTAAGAAGCCAGTAATAATAACTGAAAGTAATGGGGTGAACGTAAAGTCAACTGCTGATGGCAAGTGCTTGTGGAAGAACTTTTCTAAAATTGAAAGAATCCAAACTGCTACTAATACCGGAATAACTTGGTATGTGTATGGTGTTTGGGAAACGTGCATTCCGAAAAGGTCCCAGAAGTGACCTGCAACCAAGCTAGGTGAGGTCATCATCATTCCGATCACGCCGCCAAGGAATGGATTAGCACCAAACCGTTTAGCAGCTGAGAAACCAACCATGATCGGCAAGAAGATGAATGGTGCTGAAGCCATTACTTGAATCATTTGCGATACCGCTTTGAGTTGCGGAACCATTTGAATAACGGCTTCTGGGCCAAACAAACCTTTTGATGTAATGAAGTTATTCAAAGCCATCAAAAGACCACCAGCAACTAAGGCTGGGATCAACGGAACGAAGATGTCAGACAAAAGTTTAACGAATGCCATGATCGGATTTGGTTTCTTTCCGTTTTGGGCAATGTCTTTCAAATCTTCGGTTGAGGCTTCCTTAACGCCTGTTTCCTTTACAAAGTAATCATAAACATTGTTAACATCCCCAGGGCCGATAATAATTTGATATTGGCCGTTTTGTTTGAATGTTCCTTTAACATCATCATTATTGTCTAAAGCTGCTTGATCAACCTTAGAATCATCTTTTAAGACTAACCGAAGCCGGGTTGCACAGTGAGCAGCAGCAACCACGTTGTCTTTCCCAACAGCTTTAACAACTTCAGATGCGACTTTCTTGTGATCCATGGTGATTCCTCCTTGATTTTTTATTTTCGTGAAAACGTTTTATTTTCCTGAGTACATTTATAATGATAGCGCATTCTCAAAATATGTCAATCGTTTATCACAAAATAAATCAATTGTTTTTGAAAGCGAAAACAATATTGATATATCAATCATTTATTTATGCAATCGATTGACACACCCCGCAAATTTATTTATCATAAAAATGAATTTAATAGAAGTTAATAAAAAAATCACTTTAATGAAAGAAGGCTCATTCATGGAATGGACAACTGAAAAAAGATACTTACCATATAATAAATGGGACGCGGAAACACTGCTTGATCTCCAAGCTCAAGCTGATCAATCACAATCCCAACTCCATTATCATATTCGTCCAAGCTCCGGCTTACTGAACGATCCGAATGGTTTTTCATATTTTAATGGCGCTTGGCACGTATTCTACCAACAATATCCGTTTGGCCCAGTTCACGGATTAAAGTCATGGCATCACATGAAATCAGCTGATCTAGTTCATTGGGAAGGCATGGGATTAGCTGTCAAGCCTGATACTCAATTCGACAGTCACGGAGCATATTCAGGTTCCGCAACCGTGATCAGCGATAAATTATTCTTAATGTATACCGGTAATGTCCGCGACCAAGATTGGGTTCGGCATTCTTACCAAAACGGAGCCTGGATGGATCAAACCGGGCACATTGAAAAATTAGCCCAGCCGTTAATTGAAGCTCCTGATCATGTTACGGAACACTTCCGCGACCCGCAAATTTTAAAACACGGTGACAAGTATTATGCAATTTTAGGAGCTCAAGATAAAGAAACCGAAACTGGTAAAATCGCCATTTTCAGCGCTTCTGACCTAACCGGTAAATGGACTGATCTTGGATACATTAATTTCACTGATAAAGACATGGGTTACATGATCGAATGTCCAAACTTAGTTTTTGTTGATGATCAACCGGTTTTAATTTTCTGTCCTCAAGGATTGGATAAGAAAATCACTCCTTACGAAAACATTTATCCAAACATGTACGTTGCCGGCAGCAAGTTTAAGTTTGACGCGGGTAAAATGACAACGACTCAGGCCGCACCAATCAATTTGGACGATGGTTTTGACGTTTATGCCACTCAAGCATTCAATGCTCCTGATGGAAAAGCTTATGCAATCAGCTGGGTCGGCCTTCCCGACGTTGCATATCCAACTGACAATGAAAACTGGGCAAACTGCTTAAGTCAAGTTAAGGAACTTTCACTTAAAAACGGGCGGTTGATCCAACGGCCAGTGGCTGCAATGGGGACTTTGCGTCAAGCTGGACATCTGATTCGAACCGAAAAAGTCATTGATGGTCGTCAAGTTGTTGAAAGCCACGCTGGCCAACAATATGAATTGAAAATTAC
>DWVG01000044.1 GCA_019120355.1 Candidatus Ligilactobacillus faecavium | reverse complement strand
GCAATTACTTTTTCACCAAGCGTTACTTGACCGTCACCTGCAATTGCAGTCTTTCCGTTATGCTTTACTGCACAAATTGTTGTCATCGTAACTCCTCCTTATTCCTCGTTAATTTTCAATTCATAATTTTATTTATAACAAACATTTTCAACCAATGGTCAAATTTAGTCAAGAATAAATCAATCGCCACTGATACCAGTATTTTAACAAATTCCCTTCAAAAAAGCGATTTACAGATTTTTTCACCAAAAAAAGAGGTTTCGATGATCCATCGATGCCTCTCTTAAACTTACTTTTCAATTGGTTCTTCATAATCACCATTTGGACATACAACCTGCCGACCTTTTCGACTCTTCTTGTATACCAAATAATGACCATCTTTCGGACAATTCCGTCCAACCGGCATATCCCATGAAACGAAATCACAATCGGGGTACCGGGAACATCCATAAAAAATCCGATTCTTCTTCGATTTCCGTTCAAGAATCTCGCCTTGCTTGCATTTCGGACATTTAACCCCAATTTCCTTTGTAATGGCTTTTGTATTTCGACATTCCGGAAAACGACTGCAAGCATAAAATTTACCATAACGGCCCATCTTAACAACCATTGGTGCGCCGCAAATTTCGCAATTAAAACCGGCTGGTTCATCTTTGATTCGAACCTTTTCGATCTTAGCTGAAGCGCTATTGAGTTCCTTTTCAAATGGCTTGTAGAATTCATCAACTACCTTGACCCATTGACGTTTTCCTTCTTCAATTTCGTCCAGCTGATCTTCCAAATCAGCCGTGAAATCAATATTCAAAATATCAGGGAAACATTCCTTGATCATTTGGTTTACAATTTCACCTAATTCAGTCGGTTCAAACTTCCGCGCAACTAGTTTTACATAGTACCGTTTCTGAATTGTATTTAAGGTTGGCGCATACGTTGATGGCCGGCCAACACCATTGCTTTCCAACGTCTTGATCAAGGCCGCTTCAGTATACCGTGCAGGCGGCAACGTGAAGTGTTGGTTAGGTTGATTCTTAACCATTTTAACTTCTTCACCAACCGTTAGATCAGGCAACTTATTATCCTTCTTTGAAGCGTCTTGATAAACCTTTGTAAACCCTGGAAACTTCATTTGCGAACCATTTGCCCGGTAAGTAATTCCGTTTTGCTCAAGGTCAATTCGTGCAGTATCGTAAACTGCCGGAGTCATTTGACTTGCAACAAATCGTGACCAAATTAATGAATAAAGTTTCATTTGATCCGGAGTCAAATACTTCTTAAGGGATGCAGGGGTTCGCATTACAGAAGACGGCCGAATCGCTTCGTGAGCATCCTGAGCCCCTTCTGGTAACTTGCCAACCCGCGGTTTAAGAGCTGCATATTCTGCACCGTACTCATCATGAATAAACTTTGAAGCTTCATGTTTTGCAACAGCTGAGATCCGAGTTGAATCCGTCCGCATGTAAGTGATCAATCCGACGGCCCCGCCGCGTCCAATATTGATTCCTTCATATAGTTGTTGTGCAACCATCATCGTCTTTGACGTTCTAAACTTCAAAGAGTTATTTGCAACCTGTTGCATCGTTGATGTTGTAAACGGTAATGGTGGTTGCCGCCGCCGTTCCTTCTTTTCAACGTTTGCAACCGTAAACGGCTTCTTCGAATCAAGGTCGGCTAAAATTGCTTGCACTTCATCGTTATTTTTCGGTTTCACCTTTTTACCGTTCTTACCATAAAAATCAGCATTAAACTTTGAACGTCCCTTTTGGAATTGACCATCAATTGCCCAGTATTCTTCCGGAACGAACTTTTTGATTTCTTCTTCCCGTTTAATGATTAAATTCAAGGCAATCGATTGCACCCGACCAGCGGATAAACCTTTTTTGATCTTGGCCCATAAAATCGGAGAAATCGAATATCCGACTAACCGGTCAAGCACCCGCCGCGCCTGTTGCGCATCAACCAAGTTCATATCGATTGACCGCGGAGTTTTAAATGCATTCTTGACTGTATCCTTCGTAATTTCATTAAATACGACCCGGTTTTTATCATGCGGGTCAAGTCCTAACAAATATGAAAGATGCCATGCGATTGCTTCCCCTTCACGGTCCGGGTCAGATGCAAGATACACATGGTTTGCTTTCTTAGCTTCTTTGCGAAGTTCTTTAATAACGTCGCCTTTACCACGAATTGAAATATAGTGTGGTTCATAATCATTTTCAATGTCGATTCCCATTTTACTTTTAGGTAAGTCACGAATATGGCCTAAACTTGCCATTACCTTATACCGTGATCCTAAATACTTTTGAATCGTTTTAGCCTTTGATGGCGATTCCACAATCACTAAATTCTTTTTTACTTTTCTCGTGGTTTTCTTTTTCGTTTTTCGACCTGTTGTTTTCGTTTTGGCTGCAGGCATCCAACCACTCCTTAACATTCTCTAAAATCGGTATCCATGTTAGGACAAACGAATAAACCTTGTCAAGTTATTGTATTAAAAATTCTTCGAGAATGTCTTGGCTTTCTAAAACCGGTTTGGCTCCTTCACGAATCAAAAGATTGCATCCGCGTGAAAGAACTGCGTTGATTTTCCCGGGGACTGCTAAAACATTGCGGTTCTCTTGCAATGCAAGATTTGCCGTAATTAAACTGCCGCTGCGCTCCTTAGCTTCCGTAACCATCAATGAATCGCATAGGCCCGCAATGATCCGGTTCCGCTCGGGAAAATGCCATGCTCGCGGTTCTTCATCATAAACGTATTCAGAAATTACTAAATGATTTTGCATCATTTCATACTGAAGCTCCTGATTACATCGCGGATAAACCCGATTCATCCCGGTTCCAATCACACCCACCGTATACCCGCCAGAATTAATCGTTAGTCGGTGGCATAAGCTATCGACTCCTTGAGCTAGTCCGCTGATCGTTATAATTTTATTCTGAACGACCGGGGGAATCAGCCCTTGCAACACTTCGTGCGAGTATGAAGTGTGCTGGCGAGCGCCAACGACTGCTAACGCTTTTCCTTGGAGCAACTCAAGGTTTCCGCGATAAAACAAAACGAGCGGCGGATGATAAATTTCCCGCAGCTTTTCCGGATAAGCCTGATCAAAAATCGTAATATATTTTGAAAATGCTAATGTTCGCTGCAAAAGATCTGTAGTTTCTTTTGAAAAGATCCGCATGTACACATCACTTGCAATTGCATATTTTCCGTCCATAATTTGAATCAAATCATTTAAATTCGGAACCCGCTTATTTTGCTTAATAAATTGGTAAATTTTAAATTCAGTTGCCAATCCGATTCCAATACACGCCCGCACCCGTAAAATAAATTCTTCAAATGACATAAAAAAACTCCTTTCGCGCCCACCTATTAATAGCTACGCAAAAGGAGTCTGATTTTATTTAAATTTACTTACAGGTTCGAATGATTTGCGGTGGATCGGAGTGATTCCAAGTTTCTTCAAGCCTGCAAGATGGGGCGCCGTTCCATAACCAACGTTATGTGCAAAATCATATCCCGGGTAAATTCGATCATAAAACCGCATTAAATGATCACGAAATTCTTTCGCAACGATACTGGCAGCCGAAACCGATGCCGATTTGGCATCGCCCTTGATCAACTTTAGCTGCGGAATCGACGTGGCGATCTCCATTGCATCAATGATCAACTGTTGGGGAATGACTTGAAGATTTTGAACTGCCTGCAACATTGCTTTTCGCGTCGCTTGATAAATATTCAATTCATCAATTTCAGCGGCATCGGCAATCCCAATTCCAACAGCGACTGCTTGTTCAAGAATTACTTGATACAGTTTTTCGCGTTTCTTTTCAGAAAGTTGTTTTGAATCATTCACATCAATAACATGAAAGTCATGCGGTAAAACCACCGCTGCTGAAACAACCGGTCCAGCCAACGGTCCGCGACCGACCTCGTCAATGCCGGCAATCAAATCAATTCCCTGATTCCAAAATGAACGTTCATACTGTAGCCGTTGTTCAAACGCTGCTTCTTTTTCTTGTTCGCGTTTTTTCCGACGAAAATAACTTTGAAGGGCCTGTTGAACTCCTTTACGTGGATCATCCTGCAATTCGTTAATGAAACTTTCAGTCGGATTTTCATTTAATTGCGCTTTAATTTCACTAATTTTCATTTGAATCTTCCTGGTTTTCACCCGGTAACCGATCAAGCGTATACCGTCCAAATTTACTCTTTCGAATTTCAAAGATCAGCCGTTCGCTTGCCCGGTCATAATCTTCTTTAAAGCCCATTTTTTTGGTTAAATTCAGCAACAAGTTAACGGTGGTATCATGAATTTCGTCTTCGGTTAAGTGATAACGATCCATGAGTTCTGAAGGATGATTTTCAACAAAATACTCCAACGCGTATAATGCAACGTCATCTTTAGCATATAATGTGTCCTTAATTGCTCCGGTCAAAGCCAATTTTTTACCAACTAACGGATCTTCAAATTTTGGCCATAAAATTCCGGGAGTATCAAGCAACTGCAACGTTTTGCCGGCCTTCAACCATTGTTGGGATTTGGTTACCCCAGGTTTATTTCCTGTTTGGGCAATATTCTTTTTAACAAGGTGGTTGAGCAACGTTGATTTTCCAACATTTGGAATTCCAATACACATTACTTTGACCCGCTGGTTGATAATTCCTTTTTCTTGGCGCCGAGCCAATTTATCAGCCATAACCTCTTTGATCTTCTTTTCAATAATTTTTAATGACCCTTGGTTACTATTGATTGCAATTGCTGGCTGTCCATGATCTTCATAATATTTAACCCATTCACGATTTAATTTGGGATCAGCCAAATCGGCTTTCGTTAAGACCCGAATCGTTAATTTATTTTGTAAAATTTCTTCGAGTTGCGGATTGCGAGATGATTCCGGCAACCGTGCATCAACCAATTCAAGCACAATGTCAACGAGTTTCAAGTTTTCCTTTACTTGCCGAACCGCTTTCGCCATATGTCCGGGATACCACTGAATTACTGTCATATTATTCTCCTTAATTATCCATTTTATCTGTATATCCTTGCCAAACTTGATCAAAAATGCTCATCGAAGGCAAGTAAGATGCGTTCATTTCTAAATAATCCGACACTTCATGGTAATCATCCGCTTGTTTCGGAAATCCTTGATCATAAAACGCATCATTGGCAAATTGCGTGATCTCATCATGCTTATTCGGATCACGCAAAGACATTAAATACCGATAAAAGCTTTGCCGTCGCATATTTTCCTCCTACTTGTTTGGAATTAGAACTGAAAAGTCGATTTGATTATTATCAAGATCCATTTTATTGGCCTTAATTCGTAATCCGTCCTTTGCTGTAAGTTTATCAAGTCGAAGTGTGATTATTTTCTGGGCTGAGTTGATTGCCACAATTCCCTTCAAATCATAATTTTTCTTGATATAACTTAAAACAAATGCTGGCGGTGCATTCAAAGAACCGACTCCAACAGACTTGATCTTTAATTTAATATTTCCGTTTGAATCTAAACTGGGCTTTGCATACACAGAAAAGGTAATCTTCTTTCCCAAAACACTTGTTGTTCCCATCAAGACAGCTGATTTATTTAAAATAAAACGATACTTGATACCGCTTCCTTTTTCAACGTTTCGAAGCAAATAATTGATCGCTGCGCTGAAATTTTGTTCATTCATCGTCACATTGACCTTGGAATAATCCTTCGAAGCAACTTTAACAACTTGAGATTCACTCTCCTGCTGGGTACTTGGAACCGTAACTTTTAACGTAATGAAAACTACAAAACTTAGCACCGCAATAAGTAAAATTGTAAATGCCCATTCCCACGGGTTAAATTCACGTTTTGATGACACTTGATCCGTTCTTTTCATTCTTTTACCTCTTTGTCGTTTCTGAATTCAGCCATGTTGTTCGATGAGCCATCATAACCTTATATAACTGGTCAGTCATATACCGGTACCCCTTCAAATCAGGGTGAAAATGATCGTTAGACGAAAGGTATGCATTCTTTTCGTGATGATCATTTAATGTTTGCTCAACTTCTTGACTGGACAGGTTTTCAAGATTCATTTTGCTTTGTTTCTTCAATTCAGTTTGATTTTTCCCTAAATACTGTCCCTGCGATAAACGTTGGTTAACATTTACAAAATAAACGCGCGGTTGAGCAGTCACCGTCTTTTTGGTCAATCCAACCCATTGATCAGTATATTTTTGAAGATCCGTCACCGTTGGAAAATAAACATAAAACGGATTATAAACACTGATTACAAAAATCGGTGCTGCTGGATTATAATGCCGAACAATCTGCATTAAAGATTCGACCTTCTGCTGGTACTGCTTTTCCCTTTGAGGCATGATCGATGAAAGTTTATTGTTGAATAAAAGTTGAAAATTATTTTGCAAAACCTGCATCAAATCATTTCCCCCAAACGTCATCGTAATGACATCAGCTTCGCTAACTTGCTTTTGCATTGCGGGATCATTTTCTAATCGCGCTTGAATCTGATCCGTTCGATCTCCAGTCTTTCCGTAATTATGAGTTGTGACTTTTACGTCATAATTTTTTTGCAATTTTTGTTTGATCAAATAAACGTATCCACCGCGATTCGTTGGATCTTGCTGACCAAACGTTAACGAATCGCCTAAGCCGACAAGACTGATTTTTTGAGAATGGGCCTTACGGATTTGATGAGAAGCCGATTTCGATATGGTTGCGTCATTTTTTAAATGACCTGAACGCGAAGCAAGAAAAAATCCTCCACCAATCAAGAATGCTAAACAACATACTCCGAGAATATACCCAATTATCTTCTTTCCGTTGATTCGCACAAAATCACTCTTTCAATTAATTGAAATATACATTTATCATCGGACCTTATCTGTTTGATATTACCTTTTAAAGCTGAAATGTCAATAAAATGTATACTACATTTATTTTCGCCTATACGTTATAAACTCATATTTTAAATTTGAATCATCAAACCGCTGATCTTCAATTTTTTCAAAATCGGCATAATTAATCGCTGGCATTTGAGTATCCGTTTGAAAATTTTCCTTTACAATCGTTTGATATAAAATATCGACCTGATCACGATATAGTTTAAACAACGTTGCCCCGCCAATAATCACGTTCAACTGGTTCTTATCTTGAGTTGCAAGCCATTCATCCAGCTCTTTTTTGGAATGAACGGTCTTCACATTTGGATCACCAACGCTCAAGTTTGAATGCGTCAACACGATATGCTTTCTCCCAGGTAAAATCCCTGGTAAGCTTTCAAACGTTTTCCGCCCCATGATCATTGGATGATTCATTGTCTTTTCCTTAAATCGTTTCAAATCAGCCGCTAAATGCCACGGAAGATGACCATTAATTCCAATTCCGCCAGTTAGATCTTCTGCCCAGATATATGCTAACATGGTCCAATCTCCTTAAACAGCAACTGGCGCTTTAATTGCCGGTTCTGGATGATAATCCAGGACCTTAATGTCGTCCATTTCAAAATCTTCAATATGTTTCTTTTCGGGATTCAACCACAATGTTGGTGCCTTGTGCGGTGTCCGGCTGATTTGTTCTTTAACCTGGTCAAAGTGGTTCCGGTAAATATGAGCATCACCTAGCGTATGAACAAAACCCCCAACTTCAAGGCCCGTTTCCCGCGCAATCAAATGGGTTAATAATGCATAACTTGCAATGTTAAACGGCACTCCTAGGAACGTATCGCCGCTTCGTTGATACAACTGACAGCTTAATTTGCCATCAACCACGTAAAATTGGAATAAAGTGTGGCATGGCGGTAACGCACTTGATGGAACATCTTCTGGATTCCATGCCGTTACGATCAATCGCCGTGAATTTGGATTCGTCTTGATTTGTTCAATGACATTCTTGATTTGATCGATCGTGCCGTCGTGCCGGGTTTGCCAATGCCGCCATTGTGCTCCATAGACATTGCCTAAGTTTCCATATTTAGCCGCAAACTCATCATCATCGAGAATCCGTTGACAGAAATCTTTTTTTACTTCACGATAAACCTTTTTGAATTCTGGGTCTGACTGAGAACGTAATCCAAAATCAGTCATATCGGGGCCTTGGTATTCCTCACTTTCAACCCAGTTTTTAAAAGCCCATTCATCCCAAATATGGTTTTTATGTTGAAGAAGGAAACGAATATTAGTGTCTCCTCTTAAAAACCAGAGTAATTCACTTTTAATTCGATTAAAAGCAACTTTTTTCGTTGTCAGCAATGGAAAGCCTTTACTTAAATCAAAGCGCATTTGATAGCCAAAAAGACTTTTAGTTCCGGTTCCAGTCCGATCATCTTTCATATGGCCATGGTCTAAAATATCACGAATTAATTGTAAGTATGGTTCTTCAACAATTTCTGTCATTCTTCATTCCCCTTTGCTCTAATCAATGTATTGTGCCAGTTCTTCCCAACGTTCCATTTTTACCATTGATTTTTCATCAAGGTCGTCAATTTCGCGTTGTAAATCACCAAGTTTAGTATAATCCGTTCCCGGCGTATTTTCCATCTCGTGTTGAAGTTCGGAACGCTTTTCATCAAGTTCGTTAATTTCCTTCTCAAGTTTTTCATACTCGAGTCGTTCGGCATACGTTAACTTCGTCTTTTTCTTCGAAGCATCAGCATCCGTCTTCTTCGATTGAGCTTCATCATTTTTCTTTGAATCTTTGACTGGTTTCTTCTTTGACGAAGACTGAACATTTGCCAGATAATCAGTAAATTTCCCTGAATAGCGATCGATTTTAGCGTTGCCTTCAAAAATATAAAGCTGATCAGCAACCTTATCAAGGAAATAACGGTCGTGCGAGACAGTAATTACCGTTCCGTCGAAGTTATCAAGATAATCTTCTAAAACCGTTAACGTTCCAATATCTAAGTCATTTGTCGGTTCATCCAGTAATAAGACATTCGGTTGCTGCATCAAAAGTTTCAGCAAATACAACCGCCGTTTTTCACCACCAGATAGCTTTCGAATCAATGTTCCATGCATAAATCGTGGGAAAAGGAATTGTTCCAGCAATTGCGTTGTACTGATTCGTTCCCCGTCCTTATTAACAACACTTTGACCAACTTCATTCAGATAGTTGATCATACGTTTATCATCTGGAATTGGTTCAGTTTGCTGCTGGTAATATGCGATTCGAACAGTTTCACCGGTAATCAGTTCACCTTGGTCCAATGGAATTTTATTAGCAAGAATGTTTAACAAACTTGATTTTCCAGCCCCGTTCAGACCCGTGATTCCGATTCGGTCACCTGCGTTGATCATCATATTAAAGTCTTTAATAATTTGATGCGATCCTAACTTAGCAGATGCATCTTTTAATTCAAGGACTTTCTTTCCTAGACGCTTTGATCCTAAATTAATTTGAACGTCTTGGTCGACTTGCACCTTATGATCAACCGATTTTTGCAGTTCATTAAAATGATTGATCCGCGCTTGCTGCTTAGTCGTCCGGGCCTTTGCACCCGTTCGCATCCATGCCAATTCTTTCTTATACAACTGCTGCGTTTTATGTTCCTGAACAAGTTCACGTTCAACCCGTTCGGCTTTTTGACGAACATAGTCTTCATAGTTGCCTTCATATGCGTACAACGTTCCAAATGAAAGTTCCATGATCTGGGTTGCTACTTGATCAAGAAAATACCGGTCGTGGGTAACAACTAAAAGCGCGCCTTTATACGAAGCAAGGTATTTTTCAAGCCAGCTGATCGAATCAAAATCCAGATGGTTTGTCGGTTCATCAAGAATCAAAAGGTCCGGTGCCTGAATCAAAACTTGAGCTAAACCGACCCGTTTCTTCTGACCACCCGATAACGTGCCGATTTTCTGATTTAAATCTTTGATCTGCAGTTGCGTCAAAATTGTTTTGACTTCGCTATCTGCATTCCACGCATCTTCCTGGTTCATCTTTTTTTCAGCTTGATCGTACCGGCGCTGCAACTTCTCATCTTCAGGGTGTTCAGCATATCTCGTTACCGCATCTTCATACTGCCGAATCGTTTGAAAAACGGGAGCTGCCCCGTCAAAAACCGCATCCATAATCGTTTTGGTTTCATCGAGATCTGGTGTTTGCTTTAGGTAACCAATGCGATAATCATTCGGCATCACTAGCTCTCCGCTGTCCGCGGGATCGATTCCAGCAATTGCATTCAATAACGTCGTTTTGCCAGAACCATTTGTCCCAATCAAACCGATTCGATCATGTTCATTGATAATAAAGTTGGCGTCCTTAAACAAGGTCTTTTCGCCGTACGTTTTCGTTAAATGTTCAACCCTTAAAGTCTGCATTCAACTCACACTTTCTACATAAAATTTTCACGAACAAACGCCAATAATTGATCATGGTCGTTTGCTAATTTACCATCTAAAATTTGATCCTTAATCGCCGTTAAGGCCTTGCCAAATTGCGGTCCCGGTTTCATTCCGAGTTCCTTGATCAACGCTGAACCATCCACTGCAATGTCGGCATTGCTCTTAATTGGTAATTCTTCATATGCAGTCTTGATTTCTTCATCTGTAACCGTTGACTGATTTAAAAGTTTAAGAATATGGTTTGCCGCTAACGTTAACTCTTTTCCCGTTTCAAATAAAACATGCGGATCAGTCAATCCTGATTGACATTCAAGCGCTGTTTGGGCTAATTCGACCTGATTGATCAAATCATTTGATGATTTCCAATCTCGCATTAATTTCGCAGTCTTTTGTGGTTTCAAGCCAAACATGTGCCCCATCAAGATCCAGCACTCAATTTCTGAATCAAGATGCAATTGGTCAAGTTTGCTCATGGCTGTTAATCCGTCTTTATAATCAGCAAAATCTGGACAATACTGATACAGTCCCGTTGAAATAAATTTTTGAATTCCAAGTTGCGGCCGTTGACCCAGTAACGTCTTGATCCATTCAACATGAATTCGTTCAACCGCAATTTTTTCAAGTAAATGCGCATTATCTTCAATTGCCTTTTCAGTTTCGCTTTCAAGGTTAAAGTCCAACTGACTCATAAAACGAATACTGCGCATCATCCGTAATGCATCTTCGTGATATCGTTCGTGCGGATTACCAACAGCCCGAATGATTTTATTTTTCAAATCATCAAGGCCATGAAAAAGATCGACAACATTTCCATCGGCATCCATTGCCAACGCATTGATCGTTAAATCACGCCGTTTTAAATCTTCGTCTAATGACCGCACAAAGGTCACATGATCCGGACGCCGAAAATCCTGATATGTTGATTCTGTCCGGAAAGTTGTTACTTCATAACCTTCCCCGTGATCAAGAACCATAACAGTGCCGTGTTCAATTCCGGTATCAACTGTCCGATTGAAAATCTCCTTGATTTCTGCTGGATAAGCACTACTTGTAATATCCACATCGTGAAGCGGAATGCCGAGAAGCGTATCGCGAACACAACCGCCAACAAAATAAGCTTCGAATCCTGCCTTTTCGATCGTCTTTAAAACTGGAATGGCATTGACAAATTCATTTGGAAACTTAGTAATTTTCACAGTTATCATCTCTCATCGTAATTTCTAATTTTCATTTTACCAAATCAATTAGACTGTGACTATTAAATAATATTCTTGATAAATGATTGCTTTTAATAAATCTTAATCCGCATTAGTAGCATCACTCCTTGATTTCTGATACCCTTTAAATAGTGATGTTTTTAAAAGGAGGAAAGAGATTGACACAAAATAAAAATCAACAAGTTCGATTGATCGACTTTTTAATGATCACGGTTGGAACGGCACTTTATGCCTTTGGATTCGTAACGGTTAATATTGCTGATCGGCTAGCAGAAGGCGGAATTGCCGGAATCACTTTGTTATTAAAATTCTTAGTTGGAGTTAACCCAGCGTTTTCAACGATTTTGATCAACATTCCGCTATTGATCATTGGCTATCGTTATTTAGGAAAACGGTCTTTGATTTATACGATTTATGGCACCCTTGCCCTCTCATTTTGGATCTGGCTGTGGCAACTGCTCCCCGTTTCATTGAATGTTCACCACGACTTATTTATTGCAGCGATTCTTGCTGGAATCATCGGCGGATTCGGCTTAGGACTGGTTTATCGTTTTAACGGAACGACCGGTGGAACGGATATCATTGCGCGAATTTTTGAAAAGAAAAAAGGCGCACCCATGGGTCAATCATTGTTTGCCCTTGATGTCTGCGTTTTAGTTGCATCATTGACTTACATTGATTTACGGCGCATGATGTACACCTTGGTTTGTTCATTTGTTTTCTCACGGGTCGTTAACTTTATTCAAGACGGTGGATACTCAGCTCGTGGAATCATCATTATGACTCAACATCCAGATGAGATTTCAAGTGAAATCATGAAAACAATGGACCGTGGCGTAACGTATCTGCAAACTCAAGGAGCCTATTCGAAAAAAGAAGGCAAAGCCCTCTATTGTGTTGTTAGCCAAAGTGAAGTTACTGAAGTTAAACGGATCATTGCGAAATATGATAAACGCGCTTTTGTCTCGATTCTTGACGTCAATGAGGTTATTGGCGAAGGCTTTACGTATGATAAAATTAATTAATTAGACTAAGGAAGGTTCGATATTGATTGCACCTTCCTTTTTTTGTTATACTTTTTGTAGTTAAAATAACAATTTATACTTGAGGAGATAAAATGGATTTTCCATATAAGAAGCGCTTTATTAATTACCTGAAAAATGACCGTTTGCTTGCCGATTCAACAATCAGGGATCTGACCGAAGATGTTCAGCGCCTATTTAACTATCTGCGCGAAAATAATCCAATATATCAGGCAACTGCTGATTTAAATCAAATCACTGAACTTGAGATCAAAGAATATCTTAGTTGGCTTCAAATCCAACGCCAAATTAAAAATTCAACTTACAATAAAATCCTGACCCATTTAAACAGCTACTTTATTTTTCTTTTTCAAAACAGATTAGCAACCACCCTGCCAACCATCGGAATGAAAGGCATGAAGAAGAAAAAATCAATGCCGCCTGCTAAAAAGACCACCAACTGGACCAAAAACCTTGCAGAGTACCTCGCAAACAACCAGTTAACGTATTACACCCGAATAACGTTGCTTTTAACGGCCCATTATTTCACCACCGCTGAATTTATTCAACCCGGCTTTTATCAGGTGCTTGATAAAATTAAATGGCAACCATTTGAAGCGGAATTCTTAAAACATTTTGCAAAAGAACATGAAGCTGCAGTCAAACTACAACACTCGAAGGCGATTTTTCTTAAAGAACGAATCAACCTTGCAAACCCGACGCTCAGTCTTGCTGGGTTACATAAGATTCTAAAAAAAGACCAACCAAAAGTTGATCTTCCATTAAAGCCATCTGTTCTTTATCAAAATGCGATTTTAAATTACATTCACCATCATCAAAATCTTTCAGATGAACGATTGATGCATGACTTGCGCCTTTCGCGCGAATCATTGAATTATTATCGGGGATTGTAAAATAAGGGATGATCGCATCGTCATCCCTTATTTTTAATCCATCAACTCTTCTTGCAATTCAACCATTTCACCATCGTTTGGTTCATGAGCAAGGTAACGATTGACACATTCCAATGCCAAATCCCGCAAGCCGACCATCCGGAAGAATTGCGCTGCGTCGCGCAAAAAGTCATCGGAATCGCCAAGATCCTTCAACGCTGCCCGATAATCATCAATTGCATGCGCGTAGTCTTCCAAGGCAGCATACGATTGTCCACGTAACCAGTAAAATGACGGATCAACTTCATTATTTTGAAGATAATCATTCAATAATTTAATATTTTCTTCGTGCCGGCGTTGAGTAACAAACAGCCGACTTAACGAAGAAACAAGCGTTGGATTATCTGGATCCTGCTGTAACGCCGTCGTCAGATACCGTTCAGCCTGATCATCTTTCCCAAGCTTTTGAGCAATTTCTGCCGCTTTAACGTACAACTGCAAGTTGAACTCATCAACGCCCATCCCTTCTTGCAAGGTAATTAAGGCATCATTCAGCTTGCCTTGCTGTTCATATGCTTCAGCAAGGGCTGGATAAAGCGTTGCGTAATCTGAAGAGGTTTCCTTTAAATCATTCAATTCTTTAATTGCATCGTCATATTGACCAAGTTTTAACTTCGTAAATGCCAATTGGAACCGTGTATCGTCATCCAGATCTTCATCATGAATTTGTTCCAGGTAGCCTAACGCCTGTTCAAACTTTCCGCTTTCAGCATATGAAATTCCTAACCGTTGAACCAAGTTGACTCGTGAAAGTTCAGTAATTCCCTGTTTGATCAATCCAAGATACAGCCGAATTGCTTTTTGATATTCTTTAATATCAAAATACAATTCAGCTAACGCAAACTGGACGACTGGTTCATCCGGTGCCAATTCATATGCTCGTAAAAGTTTTTGTTCACTGACATCAAACATTCCTTGAGTCTGATATAAGTCTGCCGCAACCAAAAGGCTCTCAAGATAAGCATCTGAATTCGGCTTAATTTGCGCAAGATAATTTAATGCTTCATCATCATTTCCCTCGCCAATCGCAATATCCGCTAATGATGTTCGAAATTCATCAGCATTCGGATGGCGTTCAAGCAGCTTCTCGTACGCGCGTTTTGCCCATTTAGTGAACCCTAACGAATACAGTTCCTCTGCAAGACTGTATATCATATCATCGCTATCTTTGCGCAATGACCATCCAAATTCTTTATGTGCCTCATCAATTTGACCTTTACTAATTAAATCGAGTGTTTTTTCTGCAAATGTCATTCAGATTTGTTCGCCTTTCTTTTGAAATCATTAACGTAAACATACTTTAACAAAATAAAAAGGTTG
>DWVG01000043.1 GCA_019120355.1 Candidatus Ligilactobacillus faecavium | reverse complement strand
AAAATAAAAATTTAAAATTGTGTGAAATTTAAGAAAAAGGAGAAAATCGATGACAATTCAAAGCGATGAAACGATTACGAGCGATATTAACGGAATTAAGTCTGCTTGTAATAGTGTAAGTGACGTAAATGTCCAAACAGATAATGTTTCACAATATGGTGGCAATAGCACCTTACAAGCAGTTCTTAAATCATGCGAAGATTGTCTTAACCAAGTAAAGCAGGGAACTGATAAATATCAACAAACGCTTGCTAACGCAAAACACGCATTTGAAAAAGTAGATAAAAATATTGGCAAACATTTTATGAATTCGGGGAGAAAATAAGTGACTAAATTAGATGATGAGTATCGTAATCTTCGTCATAAAATTGATGAGATTGAAGAACAACAAATGAAGAATCGGAGGATTAAAAGAAAGCTGTCGGATTTAAATCAAGAAATGAGTCAATGTTTACATCGGACAATGCGTGATATTGATCAAATTTTGAATGAATCAATCAAAAGTCGTTATGCGTATAAATTAAATAACGAATATAATTCATTGATTCAAGATCGAAATCGAATTCTAGGTAGAATTGATGACCAGTTGCAAATGACAGAGTCAACGATCAGACATACAGAAACTGAGATTGATGATCTTTATCAAGATAAAAGTAAAATTTTTCAAGAAATGAAAGAAAAAGGAGAATTATAGTGGTTAAAGTTGATTTAGGGGCTGCGAAAGCACAGGTTAGTTCAATTAAGAAAGTTTGTAATGCATTAAACGATCAAGTTGATCAGATTCAAGATGCAGTCGAAGAATTTATTGATAATGATAGTTTGAAAGGCAAAGGCTATCAAGGAGCAAAAGAATTTGGCGCAACGGTAGTGATCAATGCATGGAGAGCTGTTCGAGTGGCATTTGAAGCAGTTGGCAAAGGTGCCGACCAAATGATTAAAGAGTATGAAAGTTCTGTTGATACGAAAAGTTGGTCAGATAAAGAACTCGAAGATAAGATAAAGGCTTTGCAATGTGATAAAGCTCAATTAAGTGCCCAAATTGCTGCCCTGCAGGATTTAACGAAAATGGTATCACAAAATAAAGGAGATACTGATAATCTTAATAAAACGATTCAAGCATCAAATCAAGTGGTTGGAACTTTAGATGACCAAATCAATCATTTTAAACAGCTCAAGCAACATCTGGATGAATTTAGTACAAAATCAAGTCGATTTATGAATGATGCACAATCATTGATTTCAGAAGCAATGACGGGAATTGGTGAACTTAATAACGGACTAAATCCACAGACCGGTGAATGCGTTTTGCCAGATAATGGGCAATTAACTTGGATCAACGATGTTAACGCCAAAGCGGATAAGTATGATTCACGGAAAGAGCAATTCATTGATATGATGTCTGACGCATATGGACTTGACGAAAAAGGCGCTAAAGACTTATATACACTTCAAAACGGAATTGAAAAATATGCAAAGAAACACCATAAAGATGGTGAATGGGCAGTATATGAATTTAATCGTTTAATTGCGAGTTTAGGTGGGTATGGTTCACCCGCTTCAGTGCAATGGGCTCAGGCGGGATGTATATCTGTCAAAGATGCTGAAAGTTTATCTAAGGAATATAGCGGATTAAAGGCAAAAAGTATTAAAAATTTAGAAGAAGACTTGGACTATCAACATAATCATAATGGGAGTAAAAGTGATTTGGGACATGAAAGTGTTATTATTGCGAGTCATTTAACATCAGCTGAAAAGACATGGGATCCTTTACAAGCACTATACAACACTATGGATATTACTTTTACAAGAGTTGGAGGAATATTAGTGAATAATGATGGAATATCTTCTGGATTTGATGATAATGTTTCTTATCGAGGGGATATAAAATCGGGAATTAAGCAGGCTAGTAATCAAGATCTTGAAGCCGATGTAGATGCAGATAATATTAGTTTTAGAGTTCGAAAGTCGAAAAGTGTTCATCAAGCTATGGATACAATGACTCAATATAATACAGGTATTGCTGATGGTAGTATTAATCGTAAAAAAGAATTTTTAAAAAATCATGGAGGATGGGATTCTGTTAAAGAAAAAATAGATTCATGGACTCCTGAAGATATAATGTTGAGTGAGGGTACGACGCAAGGAGACATAGAAGCAGCTAAGGAAAGTTTTAAAGATTATTTAAACACAAAAAGAACAGGATTTGAGGCATTATTTAACTAAATGAAAGAAAAAATAAAAATCGTTATAATTGCAATATTTTCCATTTTTTTATTATATATTGCATATGGAGGAGTATCGACATATCGTTATAATTATGTTTACTCAACTCCACAAAAGATGGAATATATTGTTAATCATATAAATAATGGTTTTCCAAAATCAAATAAAAGCCTTTTAGAAAGTGGTAAATTCAAAAATAATCACATCAAAATTTATTATGGTAGTGGGTTAGAAAAAGATAAAGTTTTATGTATAGATTATGAAACTAAACACTTTTGGATTAGCCTGCCAGTAAATAACGATTCATCGGATGTTTGGTGGAATATTATGGACGATAAAGGCTATAGGTATATTTATGAAAATGGTACTTTATATACTAATCAACTAGATAAAAATAAAAGAAAAATAAAAAACAAAAAATTGATTCAACTTTATCAAAAAGAAATGAAAAAGTTTACCGATAAATTTGGACATAATATGAACTATCAAATCTACAACCCTTGGAACAGATAATTTTTAAAATCCGTGTTGATTGAATTTCAACATGGATTTTTCTTTATAAATTTAATGAAAAATGTGGTATACCAATTTCATTTCAAAGTCAGTAAATTTTAGCAATTTATTCGGTTTTGATTAAAACCTATGAAAACTTGACAGATACTCTGACGCATATGGACTTGACGAAAAAGGCGCTAAAGACTTATATGCACTTCAAAACGGAATTGAAAAATATGCAAAGAAGCATCATAAGGATCCAATGTGGGCAGTATATGAATTTAATCGAATTATTGCAAGCTTGTCAGGTTATGAAGATGGCTTTGTTTGGGGACAAGCAGGATGTATGCCATATCCAGATATTAGGAAATTGTGTAAAAAATATGGCGTAAAATTAAATGAAAATAAATATAAAGATTATTTATATAAAAATTTATTAGAACAACATAATAATAATCAAAAAATTGACTTAGGACACGAAAGTGTAATTATTGCATCATATACTCAAAAGGGAAAGAATGATAAAACAGTAAAAAAAGAATGATAAAACAGTAAAAAATGGAGAAATTTCATATTTATTAACTAGATGCATGGGTTATGGTATTCAATTAGACCCATATAGCGACCGTAAGTTTAATAATGAATTCAATGAAAATGTTTCCTATCGTGGAGATATATTATCTGGACCAGACAAAGCACAAATGCCTGATTTATCTGCTGATGTAGACGCTGAAAATATTTATAATAGGGCCAAGAAAGCTAAAAGCGCTCGAACCTCTGTAGAATACTATAAAGGTATTGCAGATGGGTCTATAAACCGTAAAAAAGAATTTAATGAAAATCATGGCGGCTGGGAAAAGGTTGAACAGAGTATCAATTCTATGACGCCAGAAGATATATTATTACGTAACAAGTCTAATTGTGCTGATCCTAAAAGAATAAGTTTGCAAAAGCCAGTTTCAGATAATGAAATTGAAACTGCAAAAAATAATTTGAAAGAATATTTAGATACAAAACCTAAGGGATTCGAGGCGCTGTTTAATTGATTAAAAAGATAGGCACATGGATCAAAGAAATAATCAAGTGGGGATTTATACTATGGCTAATGTTTGATCTGATTGCTGGGGGAATCAGAATTATTGTGTTCAATAATTTTTATAATGTTGAACAAAAAATGACATATTTATATAAAAATTATAATTGTGGTCTGCCACAATCAAACTATGATTTAATTGAAAAAAGTGGTGGAGGGTTCGAAGAATACGAAGATACTTTTTTATATTTATATACGATTAAGATTAATTCTTCTAGATATATCTATGTTATGGGTGACTCTCCTAAAGATGCTGGAGGTTGGATGGTAATTGATAAAAGAAATCATCGGGAGTATTTTTACAACATCGAAAAAAAAGATTATGAGACAAAGTCAGGAAATAGGACTAGTTTAAATAAAGATATAGAGCAACAATTAGGCTTAACCCTTAATAAAATTGGCAAAAAAATGAATTATCAATTTAAGCTGTTTTAATCAAAAATATAGTATTCATTATTAGAAAAAATATTTTTTAAGAATTGTAAAAAAATATGATTTTATTAAAAATGATTCACAGATTCCGGATATTAAATAAAAACTTGTAAAAGTCATATTGAGAAGTTCAGTATGACTTTTTAGCTATTTATAAAAATGAAAGTATACCAATTTTTATTATAAATAAGAAATTTTAAACAGAAGGTTTAATTTTGATTAAAGCCTATGAAAACTTGACAGATACTCTATAATAGAATAATTTGAAAAATTCAAATTTATCTGTTATATTAGTTATTGTATTTTAATAACTCGGTGAGAGTGAGCAGCGATGCTCACTCTTTTTGATGAATGGAGTTATTTAGCAAAACGAGGAGGATATTGAGTGAGCAGTGTAGTAGAAACTGTAACAGATTTAGTTACACCGATTTTAGACGACTATCACTTTGAACTGGTAGACGTTGAATTTGTAAAAGAAGGTAAAAGTTGGTACTTGCGCGTGTTCATTGATAAACCCGAAGGAATCACAATTGATGAATGTGCAATGGTCAGTGATCAATTAAGCGAAAAGCTTGATAATTGCGATCCGGATCCAATTCCGCAAGCATACTATCTTGAAGTTTCGTCACCGGGTGCCGAACGCCCTTTGAAAAAGGAAAAGGATTATCAACGGGCACTTGGCAAATACATCCACGTTTCTTTGTATCAGCCGTTTGAAGGTAGTAAAGTATATGAAGGAACGATGACGGATTTGGCAGCCGATGAATTGACGATCGAATATCAGGATAAAACACGGACCAAAACAATTACGATTCCTCGGAATAAAATTGCGAAAGCTCGTTTAGCAATTAAGTTTTAATCAAATATACTAAGGAGAAATTTTCATGAGTAAGGAATTACTGACTGCGTTAGACGTTCTTGAAAAGGAAAAGGGCGTTAAGCGTGAAGTTGTTATTGAAGCATTGGAAAATGCATTAGTTTCTGCATACAAGCGGAATTACGGCCAAGCTCAAAACGTTGAAGTTGAGTTTGATGAAAAGAAGGGCGACATTCACGTATATGCAGTTAAGGATGTTGTTAATGAAGTCTTTGACTCCCGGTTGGAAGTCAGCTTGGATGACGCGTTACAATTAAACAAGGCATATGAAATCGGCGACCAAATTCGGTTTGAAGTTACACCAAAAGACTTTGGTCGAATCGCCGCTCAAACTGCCAAGCAAGTCATCATGCAACGGGTGCGTGAAGAAGAACACAACGTCATCTACAACGAATACATTAAGTATGAAAATGAAATCGTGACGGGTGAAGTTGAACGGCGTGACAACCACTTTATCTATGTTAACTTAGGTAAAGTTGAAGCCGTTTTGTCACGCAAGGACCAAATTCAAGGTGAAGAATATAAGTCACACGACAAGATCAAGGTTTACATTTACAAAGTTGAAAACAGCTCAAAGGGTCCGCAAGTCTTTGTTAGCCGGTCACACCCTGACTTGTTAAGACGGTTATTCGAACAAGAAGTTCCTGAAATTTATAACGGTGAAGTTGAAATTGTTTCAATTGCCCGTGAAGCCGGCGATCGCGCGAAGGTTGCTGTGCGGGCAACGATCGATAACTTGGATCCGGTTGGAACCTGTGTTGGACCACGGGGCGAACGGGTTCAAAAGATCGTTAACGAATTAAAGGGTGAAAACATGGACATCGTTAAGTGGGATGAAGATCCGGCAACGTTTATTGCCAACGCATTGAATCCTGCTGACGTATTGGCAGTTCGGTTCGATCCTGAAAATGAACATGACTGTACCGTGGTTGTTCCTGACGATCAACTTTCACTTGCAATCGGCAAGCGTGGCCAAAACGTTCGCTTGGCTGCGCGGTTGACGGGTTACAAGATCGATATCAAGTCAGAAACTGATGCTGCAGAAGAAAACTTAGAAGATAAGACGGTTGCAGAACCAGTTGAACCAGCTGTCGAAGAGGAACCAGTTGAAGAAGTTTCAGTTGAAACCGAAACAACTGATGAAGGTTCAGAAGAATAAGAGGTTTAAAAAATGGCACAACGTCAACGGAAAATTCCGATGAGAAAAGATATTGTAACTGGCGAAATGCTTCCTAAAAAGGAACTTGTTCGGGTTGTGAAGAATAAGGAAAACGAAGTTGCAATCGATCCGACAGGTAAACAAAACGGCCGTGGCGCATACATCCACCTTGATGTTGATGTTGCAAAGCAAGCCAAGGAAGAAAAGACATTTGACAAGGCATTCGGAATTAAGATCAGCGATGATTTTTACGATGAATTGATTGCCTACGTTGATCACAAGGTCGCACGGATTAAGTTGTTTGGTCATGAATAAAAAGCAAGTTTTAAATCTGCTTGGATTAGCGCAACGGGCACGCAAAATCACGACGGGTGAAGATTTAGTCTTGAAGAAGATTCAAAGGCATCAAGCGCAGATCGTGTTTTTAGCTGCTGATTGCGGACAAACAACGCAAAAGAAATTCTCTGATAAGTGTCAAAGTTATCAGGTTCCATTGGCAACGAACTTTACGCGCGCAGAGTTGAGTGTTGCGATTGGACAGGTGCGTTCGATCATTGCAGTTACAGATTTCGGTTTTGGAAAGAAGTTAAGATCATTATTGTTTTCTGAATAATGCGAATCCCATTTCGCGTGAAAACATAATGATTTGAAATACGCGAAATGGAGGGATTTGCATATGAGTAAAAAGAGAATATATCAAATCGCACATGAATTAGATGTCAGCAGCAAGGAAGTGATTGCTGCTGCTAAGAAGAACGGTATTAAGGTTGGCAATCACATGTCAATGCTTGATGAAAATGAAGAACAAACGATTAAGAAGAGTTTAGGCAAAGGCGCAAAACCGCAAAAGGCCCAAGCTCAACCAACACCTGCTAAGAAGCCTGTGCCAAAGGCAGCTTCAAAGCCGGCTCAAGTTAAAAATTCTCACAATAACAATAATAAAATGAAACAAAATCACGGACACAATGATCAGAAGAACAAGAACTTCAAGAATCAACGTCCGGCAAATAATCATTCAAACCAAAATAACAATAATCATGTGAAGGCTCAATCACATGATAACGGTGAAAATGGAAATCATTTCAGCAACAACAAGAAGTTTAACAAGAAGAACAAGCGGAATAACGGCTTCAATAACAGTAATGATTTCCAACGCAACAAGTTCAATAAGAAGAACAAAAAGAAGAACAAGAAGCAACGTCGGCAAGATCAGCGGAACCAAAAGAAGAATCCAGTTCCGCAACGCAAGAACAAGCCGTTACCAGAAACGCTGGTTTACACGGTCGGCATGAGTGTTGCTGATATTGCGAAGAAGATCCACCGTGAACCAGCTGAAATTATCAAGAAGCTCTTTATGATGGGTGTCATGGTTAACCAAAACCAATCCCTTGATAAAGACACGATTGAAATCTTAGCTGATGATTACGGAATCAAGGCTGAAGAAAAGGTCGAAGTCGATGTTTCAGATATTGATAAGTTCTTCGAAGACGAAGAAAAGAACCACAAGCACCTTGAAGCACGGCCACCGGTTGTTACGATCATGGGTCACGTTGACCACGGGAAGACAACATTGCTGGACCACTTACGGCACTCGCACATCACTGCCGGTGAAGCCGGTGGAATCACGCAACATATCGGTGCTTACCAAATCAAACACGACGGGAAGACAATTACCTTCTTGGATACTCCAGGACACGCTGCCTTCACGAACATGCGGGCGCGCGGGGCTGATATTACCGATATTACCGTCTTAGTCGTTGCTGCTGATGATGGGGTAATGCCGCAAACAATTGAAGCGATCCACCACTCACAAGCAGCGGGGGTTCCAATCATTGTTGCAGTTAACAAGATTGATAAGCCAGGTGCAAATCCAAACCACGTGATGGAACAATTGACCGAATACGGTTTGATTCCTGAAGACTGGGGTGGCGATACGATCTTTGTTGAAATTTCAGCTAAGTTAGGTCAAAACATCGATGAATTGCTTGATATGATCTTGCTTCAAGCCGAAATGATGGAATTGAAGGCTAACCCGAAACAACATGGTGCCGGTTCAGTAATCGAAGCTCGGCTTGACAAGGGTAAAGGCTCAGTTGCTTCATTGTTAGTTCAACAAGGAACATTGCACGTCGGTGATCCAATTGTTGTCGGCAATACTTTTGGTCGGGTTCGGACAATGACCAACGATCGCGGAAAGGCCGTTCACAAGGCTAAACCAGGAACCCCAGTTGAAATTACGGGGTTAAACGACGTTCCTGATTCAGGTGACCGATTCGTAACGTTCAACGATGAAAAGACAGCACGGGCAGCCGGTGAAAAGCGGGCTGAACAAGCATTGATCAAGGAACGGAGCAAGACAACGCACGTTACATTGGATAACTTGTTTGACACGATCAAGGAAGGCGAAATGAAGGAAGTTGACTTGATCATCAAGGCCGATGTTCAAGGTTCCGTTGAAGCCCTTGCTCAAAGTTTCCAAAAGATCGACGTTGAAGGCGTGCGGGTCAATATCATTCACCAAGCCGTTGGGGCAATCAACGAAAGTGATATTACCTTAGCCGAAGCTTCAAATGCGATTATCATCGGGTTCAACGTACGGCCAACACCGCTTGCTAAGCAACAAGCCGATGCAGATGGCGTTGATATTCGCTTGCACAATGTTATTTACAAAGCAATCGATGAAGTTGAAACAGCGATGAAAGGAATGCTTGAACCAGAATATCAAGAAAAGGTTACTGGTCAAGTTGAAATCCGCGAAACTTACAAGGTATCGAAGTTGGGAACGATCGGTGGGGCTTACGTCATCGATGGTTACATCCAACGTGATAGCGGCGTACGGGTCATCCGGAACGGCGTGGTTATCTATGATGGTAAACTTGCAAGTTTGAAACGGTTCAAGGATGACGTTAAACAAGTTAAGGCCGGCTATGAATGTGGTTTGATGATTGAAAAGTATAACGACATTAAAGTTGGCGACCAACTTGAAGCATACGTAATGGAAGAAGTTCCAGTTGAATAAGATTAAGGGAGGCTGGTAAAATGGCACAACAAGTACGAGTTGGCCGACTCGCTCAAGAAATTCAGCGCGAAGTCAATGACATTTTGCAAAAACGTGTACGTGACCCACGAGTTCAGGGGGTTACAATTACTGGCGTCGAAGTAACTGGTGATTTGCAACATGCAACGATTTATTACAGCATTCTTTCAGATTTAGCTTCAGATGCAGAAAAAACACAACGGGGCTTAGATAAGGCAACGGGCTTGATTCGGCGCGAATTAGGCCACCGCTTAAGTATCTATGTCACTCCTGAAATTAAATTTGAACAGGACGAATCAGTGCGGTATGGTGACCACATTGATGAATTGTTGAACAAGCTTCACCAACAAGATAAGTTTTAAGCAAGAAGGTGTGACGAAACCATGAAATTCAAGGTGGTTTGGTCGCACCTTTTTTAGTATGGAAAATGGAAAGAGGAAGTGAACAAATGGACGGAATTTTACCACTTTACAAGGACCGCGGAATGACCAGCAACGATGCCGTAATGAAGTGCCGCGGAATTTTTCAAACGCGGAAGGTTGGGCATAGCGGTACGCTTGATCCGAATGTTGACGGTGTTTTGCCGATTTGTATTGGCAAGGGGACGAAAACCGTTAATTATTTAATGCAATCCGGAAAGAAGTATCGCGGCGAAGTCACGTTCGGCTTTGCCACGACGACCGAAGACCTTGATGGTGAAACGGTTGCGAAAACGCCATTAAAAGAACCATTTACTGATGATCAAATTCAGGAAATGATGGATTCGATGACGGGGGAAATTATTCAGATTCCGCCGATGTATTCGGCCGTTAAGGTTCATGGCAAACGATTGTATGAATATGCACGCGCTGGTGAAGAGGTTGAACGTCCGCAACGCAAAGTGATGATCAAATCCTTTAAAATGACCGCGCCGAGTGAATTTGATGCGGCAACGGGATTGCAGAAAGCGAAGTTTGAAGTGGAATGTTCAAAGGGAACCTATGTCCGGACCTTGGCCGTTGATTTAGGTAAAAAACTTGGCGTGGCCGCAGTGATGTCTGACCTAACTCGGCTTCAAAGCGGCGGCTTTACGCTTGACCAAACCATTTCATTGGCGAAGTTGCAGAAGATGAAGGATCACGGTGAGGATTTGCAAACGGTTCTTTTCCCGGTCGGATATGCTTTCCGCAAATATCCGCAAGCTGAATTAACGGACTTTCAATGGAAAATCGTTAAAAACGGCGGCTTTCTTCAAGCAAAGTACATGCACACCGATGTACCGTTATTGGTTCTGAACTATGGCGAAAAGACGCGGGCATTGTATAAGTACGATGCGGCAAAAGAAGTCTACCGGCCTGAACAAATGATTGATTTAACTGAGGAAGGATAAAGACATGCAAGTGATTGAAATTTTTGAACCGCTTGATTTGCAAAAGATTCCAAATGAGGATGTCGTGCTTGCAATGGGCTTTTTTGACGGGGTCCATCGCGGTCATCAAGCGGTTATTCAGCGCGCGAAGCAGATTGCAACTCAACGTCATTTAAAACTTGCAATCATGACGTTTGACCGCTTTCCAAAAATTTATTTCCGAAACATTGATCCGCAAACAGTCAAATATGTTACGCCGTTAAAACAGCGCCTAAAGTTATTTGAACAGCAGGAAATCGACATTGCATACGTTGCCCGTTTTGACGAGGCAATGGCCAAGTTATCGCCGCAATATTTTGTTGATCACTTCATGGTTGATTTGCATGCCAAGGTCGTTGTTGCCGGCTTTGATTACACGTATGGCAAACCGGACGTGGCAAACATGGAAACTTTACCGCAGTTTGCGCAAGGACGATTTGATGTTGTGACGGTTGATCGGCAAGTATTGAATGCTGAAAAAATCGGGACAACGCAGATCAAGACGGCCCTTGATCATGGCGACATTCAAAAGGTCAACCAACTATTGGGCTACCGGTTCAGTTTTCCAGGGAAAGTCGTTCACGGTGAAGCTCGCGGACGCGAGCTGGGATTTCCAACGTTGAACATTCAACCTGCAGATGATCAATGGATTCCGGGAATCGGCGTGTATGCCGTGCGCGTCAAAGTTGATGGTCAGTGGTATCAAGGAATGTGTTCAGTCAGTCATAATGAAACGTTCGGCGATAATCCATTAACGATCGAGATCAATCTTTTTGACTTTGACCGGATGGTTTATGGTAAAGAAGTTGAAGTCGAGTGGGATCAGTATCTGCGTGCCCCGGTCAAATTTGAATCGGTTGACCAGTTGATTGCGCAGTTGAAGCAGGATCAGATCGATACCCTGGAGTATTTTGCAAAAGATTTTAAATAATTAGCACTCGATTAATTAATCTGCTAAAAAAGTGGGTAAAACCCTTGACGCAGATACAGATATTATGTAATATATAATTGACTTAGCACTTGAGGGTGTTAAGTGCTAAAGAGGTGATTGTAAATGTTAACAGATAGACAATTGTCAATTCTGAAAGCCATTATTCAGAATTACACGGATGTCGGGCAGCCGATTGGGTCTAAAAAGTTGCAAGAACAATTGCCAATTCACGTAAGTTCAGCCACCATTCGGAATGAGATGGCCGCACTTGAACGTCAAGGGTTTATTATGAAGCAGCATTCAAGTTCCGGAAGAATTCCGTCGCTTGAAGGGTATCGTTACTACGTTGATAACCTGCTTGAGCCGGATAAACTTGATCGCAATGCTGTCAGTCGGATTCGGAAGTCATTGAATAATGAATTTGCGAAAGTCGATGACATTGTCGCATTATCTGCTCAGTTGTTATCCCAGATGACGAATTACGTTGCAATTTCATTAAAACCTGGTTCAAACGATGTCGTGGTCGAAGGTTTCCGGTTGGTTCCATTAGGTAACCAGCAGGTTATGGTTTTACTGGTTACCAGTGATGGTTCCGTTGAAAATCAGATTTTCAGTATTCCTGAAAATATTCACGACGACCAGCTTGAGGCGGTGATCCGGTTGATCAACGAAGAAGTTGTCGGGTTACCGTTGAGCGAAGTTTCAGAACATTTGATCAAAGCCATTCCGCAAGTTTCAAGCTATTTACGGAATTCGAATGACTTTATCGAAACGTTTGGCGACATTCTTGACAAGGCGGTGCGTGAGCACATGTATGTCAGCGGCAAACACAATGTTTTGGACTTTGTTCAGGATGATGATCTTGAAAAGGTCAAGTCATTGTATTCACTGATCAACCGGCCAACTGATTTACGGGAACTTGTGAAGAGCAATGGTGAAGATGTTGCTGTGAAGATCAATGATGATCATGATTCAGCATTGAATTACAGTTTAGTATCTGCAACTTACGATGATGGTAATCATGGACATGGGTTAATTGCAATTCTTGGACCAACGAATATGCATTATTCGCAGGTGATCGGAATGTTGGATACGTTCCGGAATGAATTATCAAAGCGGTTAATCAATTACTACCGAAATTTTAACGAATAGGAAAAGGGGTGTTGATTTGGCTAAGGAAGAAGAAAAGCGGACAAATAAGAAGGCTGCAGAAGACTTAAATGTTGATGAAAAAGAACAAAAGCATGCTTCAAAGAAAGCAGCCGAAGATTTAAACGACGAGTCAAATGAACAAACTGATAACCAATCAGATTTGGAACAGCAGATTGCTGATTTGCAAACCAAGTACGATGAAATGGAAGATAAATATCTTCGTGCCGAAGCTGAAATGCAAAATATGACAAAGCGGTTCAAAAACGAACAAGCTCAATTATTGAAATATGAAGGTCAAAAACTTGCAACCGAAATTTTACCAGTGATGGATAATCTTAACCGGGCATTACAGATTGAAGTTGAAGATGAAGGTTCAGCTCAATTGAAACACGGAATTGAAATGGTTGCTAAGGACATGGAAAAGGCCTTAAAAGATAACAAAATTACTAAAATCGAAGCATTGAATCAGCCGTTTGATCCAACGAAACACCAAGCAGTTAAGAGTGTTCCCGTTGAAAAGGGTCAAAAAGCTGAAACCGTCGTTGAAGTTTACCAAGACGGCTACATGCTCAAAGATCGTGTTTTACGTCCAGCAATGGTCGTTGTCGCACAATAATAAATAGAAAGAGGTTTAATCAGAATGTCAAAGATTATTGGGATTGACTTAGGAACAACCAACTCAGCAGTTGCTGTTCTTGAAGGTAAAGAAGCAAAGATTATTACAAACCCTGAAGGAAACCGGACAACTCCTTCAGTTGTATCATTCAAAGATGGCGAAACTCAAGTCGGTGAAGTTGCAAAGCGGCAAGCAATCACTAACCCGAACACAATTTCATCAATCAAGCGTCACATGGGTGAAGAAGGTTACAAGGTAACCGTTGATGGTAAGGATTACACTCCACAAGAAATTTCAGCAATGATTCTTCAATACATCAAGGATTACGCTGAATCATACCTTGGCGAAAAGGTAACCCAAGCTGTTATCACTGTTCCTGCATACTTTAACGATGCTCAACGGCAAGCAACAAAAGATGCCGGCAAGATCGCTGGTTTGAAAGTTGAACGGATCGTCAACGAACCAACAGCTGCTGCTTTAGCTTATGGTTTGGACAAGACCGACAAAGATGAAAAGATCTTAGTTTACGACCTTGGTGGGGGAACGTTTGATGTTTCGATCCTTGAATTAGGTGACGGGGTATTCCAAGTTCTCTCAACAAATGGTGATACACACCTTGGTGGGGATGACTTCGATAACGCCATCATGAACTGGTTGATCGAAAACTTCAAGAAGGATAACGGCATTGACCTTTCACAAGACAAGATGGCAATGCAACGGTTGAAAGACGCTGCTGAAAAGGCAAAGAAAGACTTATCAGGCGTTACATCAGCTCAAATTTCATTACCATTTATCGCTGCTGGCGAAAGCGGCCCATTACACTTGGAAACAACTTTGACCCGTGCTAAATTCAATGAATTGACCCATGACTTAGTTGAAAAGACCCGGATCCCAGTTCAAAACGCTTTGAAGGATGCCGGCTTAACAAATGATGACATTGACGAAGTTATCTTAGTCGGTGGTTCAACGCGGATCCCAGCTGTTAAGGAACTTGTTAAGAACGAAACTGGCCACACACCAAACGAATCAGTTAACCCTGATGAAGCCGTTGCTTTAGGGGCTGCAATTCAAGGTGGGGTTATCACTGGTGACGTTAAGGACGTTGTTTTGCTTGATGTTACTCCATTGTCACTTGGAATCGAAACAATGGGTGGCGTATTCACGAAGTTGATCGACCGGAACACAACAATTCCAACATCAAAATCACAAGTGTTCTCAACTGCTGCCGATAACCAACCAGCCGTTGATATTCACGTATTACAAGGTGAACGGCCAATGGCTGCTGATAACAAGACATTGGGTCGTTTCCAATTAACAGACATCCCAGCTGCTCCTCGTGGTGTTCCTCAAATCGAAGTTAAGTTCGATATCGATAAGAACGGAATCGTAAATGTTTCTGCTAAGGACTTAGGAACAAACAAGGAACAAAAGATCACTATCAAGAGTTCTTCAGGCTTATCAGATGAAGAAATCGACCGCATGGTTAAGGAAGCTAAGGAAAACGAAGCTGCCGACAAGAAGCGGAAAGAAGAAGTTGATCTTAAGAACGAAGTCGATCAATTATTATTCCAAACAGACAAGACCCTTGAAGAAATCAAAGGCAAAGTCGGCGAAGATGAAGTTAAGAAGATTGAAGATGCTCGCGACGCTTTGAAGAAGGCGCAAGAAGCAAACAACATTGATGATATGAAGGCTAAGAAGGATGACTTAACAAAACTTATCCAAGATATGTCAGTTAAGTTATACCAACAAGCTCAACAAGCACAACAGGCTCAAGGCGGTGCCGCTGACGGTGCAGCCAATGCCGGCAATGCATCATCAAACGATAATAACGATGACAACACAGTTGATGGGGACTTTAAAGAAGTAGACCCAGATGACAAGAACTAATTGTCATTTAATCGGATAAAAAGTCAAAGTCCGCTTTGGTCTTTGACTTTTTATTTTAACAAATGGTAGGCTAAAACAGAGATTAAGAAAAAGTTGGAGGAAAACAATGGCTCAAAAAGACCCATATGAGGTTTTAGGTGTCAGCAAGGATGCGTCTGATGCTGAAATCAAAAAGGCTTATCGAAAACTTTCAAAGAAATATCACCCTGATTTGAACCATGAACCAGGGGCTGAAGAAAAATTCAAAGAAGTCAACGAAGCATATGAAATTTTGAGTGATCCGCAAAAGAAGGCTCAATATGACCAATTCGGAACGACTGGCGACCAAGGATTTGGTGGCGGCGGTGCCGGTGGTTACGGCGACTTTGGCGGTTTCAGTAACTTCGGCGGCGCTGGCGGCTTTGAAGACATTTTCGGTTCATTCTTTGGCGGGGGTGGTTCTCGTAGCCAGAATGCTCCGCGTCAAGGTCGGGATTTGCAATATGAAATGCACTTGACCTTTGAAGAAGGAATCTTCGGGAAGAAGACCGAAATTGAATATAATCGCGAAGCTGTCTGCAAGAACTGTAATGGTTCGGGTGCTAAGCCCGGAACATCACCGGTTACATGTTCAAAATGTCATGGACGGGGAGTTATTCAGGTTGAACGGCAAACGCCGCTTGGCCGCATGATGACCCAACAAGAATGTGATGTTTGTCACGGAACCGGAAAAGAAATCAAGGAAAAATGTCCAACATGTCACGGAACTGGCCGGGTAAGCGAAAAGCATGCGGTTGAAGTAACCGTTCCCGCCGGAGTGGAAGATGGCAACCAAATGCGCTTGCAAGGTCAAGGTGAAGCCGGCTATAACGGCGGTCCTTATGGTGACTTGTTTATCATCTTTAGTGTTGCTCCAAGCAAAACATTTAAACGTGATGGCGCTGAGATCTACCTCGATCAACCAATCAGTTTTGTTCAGGCAACGCTTGGTTCAGAAATCAAAGTTAAGACTGTTCACGGTGATGTGAAGTTAAACATCCCAGCCGGAACGCAATCAGGAACAACTTTCCGCTTGAAAGGTAAAGGTGCTCCGAAATTGCGGGGTTCAGGTAACGGGGATGAAAAAGTTACCGTTCACGTTCAGATTCCAAAGAAATTGAACAAAGGCCAACGCGAAGCTTTGAAGTTGTATGCGAAAGCATCAAATGAAAAGGTCAATGAAGGGTTCTTTGACAAGTTAAAAGATAAATTCTAAAAAGTAATGAAAAAATGAGGCCGGGACATATGTCTCAGCCTCATTTTGTAATCATTGTTTTTAACCGATAAATCCTTTGATAATGTGATATGCACCTGCGAGCAACATTACGGTGTATGCTAATTTGTGCACAAGCTTCATCGAAATTTTCTGCGTAAAGTGCATTCCTAGCGTTGTGCCGACTAAGCAGCAGACGATTGAAATTGAAAGGGGTGCAACTAACTTGGCAGTGAAGTTTCCGCAAATAATGTTATTGAACAGGACATTCACGGTCGTGATCATAAAATAAAGTTGCAGGGTTGCTTGGTATTCCATCGGGTCAGTCATGACCGAATCGAAGTAGGCAACCATTGGCGGTCCTCCAATGGCAAACATCCCATCCATAAAGCCGCCAAAGGAACCGGCGAAGAATCCGGTAATCGGATTCTTCTTAAGATGAACCCGGCTTGCAAGAAAAATTAAGTAAAATGCAAGTCCCCAAAGGAAGATTCCTAAAACAAAGTTCATTGCGGTTCCGCTCATACTGATCATTAAGTGCACGCCAATGCTTCCGAAAATTAAAGCGGCAATTGCCGGAACGATTACCATCCGGTAGTTAATGTGCCGACGAAACTTAATGACGGTGTAAGCCTGTAAGCAAAGGACAGTCGCTAAGGTTAAAACGTTGCATTCCTTGTAAGGCAAAATTAGCGGCATAATGGCCATGAAGATGATTCCAAAGCCAAATCCGCTGGTACTTTGAACAAGGGCAGCAATAAAAACAATGATTGCAAGCATTAAATAACTCAAAATCATAAAATTACCACCTATCACTTACTAATTGTAAGATTATAGCATAGAAATTGTAATTCGCAAAATTTAGCATAAAAAGTTATTTTAACTACACTAACGATTGGAGTGAATCAAATGAATAATGACAGTATTACCCAAGCAGTTCAAGATGCGATCGCGGAAGCCCAACAAATTGCGATTACCCGTCACCAGCAGGAAATCGACATTCCACATTTGTTTAAGTATCTGGTTCAACCAGGGAACTTAGGCGAAGATATTTATCAAAAGGCAGGATTAAACTTAAAGGAAGTTAATCAAGAACTTGACCATGAAATTGATCAGATTTCTTCAATTGAGGGCAATGTTCAATACGGTCAGACTTTAAGCCAAAACCTTTTCCAATTAATGCAGAAAGCAGACGAATTGAAAAAGCAGCTTGGCGATGAATTTATTGCGGTTGACACGTTGATTTTGGCATTAATGAATCTGCAGTATAATCCATTCAAACTTTTCCTTGAAAATCATGGTGTTACGAAGGAAAAATTAAAACAAATTATTGATGATTTACGAGGCGGTGAGCACGTGACAAGTAAAAATCAGGAAGAACAGTATAAGGCCCTTGAAAAATATGGGGTTGATTTAGTAAAGCAGGCCCGCAGCGGCAAGCAAGATCCGATCATCGGCCGCGATGACGAAATTCGTGACGTGATTCGGATCCTTTCACGGAAAAGTAAAAATAATCCGGTCTTGATCGGGGAACCCGGTGTCGGGAAAACGGCGATCGTTGAAGGTTTAGCCCAACGAATTGCGAAAAACGATGTGCCGGAAAATCTGAAGAATAAGACGATTTTCTCGCTTGATATGGGATCACTGATCGCGGGGGCAAAGTACCGTGGTGAATTTGAAGAACGGTTAAAGGCAGTGTTAAAGGAAGTTCAAAAGAGCGAAGGGCAAATTATTCTCTTTATTGACGAAATCCATAACATTGTCGGCGCCGGGAAAACCGAAGGCAGCATGGATGCCGGCAACTTACTGAAGCCGATGCTTGCGCGGGGTGAACTGCATTTGATCGGCGCAACGACCTTAGACGAATACCGCGAATACGTTGAAAAGGATAAGGCGCTTGAACGGCGGTTCCAAAAGGTGCTTGTTAAAGAACCATCTGTTGAAGATACAATTTCGATTTTACGGGGCTTGAAGGAACGGTATGAAATTCACCACGGAGTTCGAATCCATGATAATGCGCTGGTGGCAGCCGCAACGTTATCAAATCGTTACATTACGGACCGTTATTTGCCGGATAAGGCCATTGATTTAGTCGATGAAGCCTGTGCTGAAATTCAAGTTGAAATGAATTCGATGCCGAATGAACTTGACCAGGCTACCCGGCAATTAATGCGGCAGGAAGTTGAAGAAGCAGCGTTAAAGAAGGAAACTGACAGTGCTTCAAAGAAACGCTTGACAGAACTTCAAAAGGAATTAGCTGATACCCGCGAAAAGGTCAACCAGTTGAAATTGAAGTGGGAAAATGAAAAGGCTGATATTCAAAAGGTCAGTGATAAAAAAGCTGAATTGGATAAGGCTAAGCATGAATTGGAAAATGCGGAAAGCAGTTATGATTTGGAAAAGGCTGCAAAGCTGCAACACGGCACAATTCCAACGTTGGAGAAGGAATTACAAGATCTTGAAAAATCAGACCGGCCAGATGAATGGCTCGTTGAAGAATCCGTTACCGAAAATGAAATCGCAGCAGTCGTTAGCCGGGAAACGGGTATTCCGGTTGCTAAATTAGTTCAGGGTGAACGGGAAAAATTGCTGCACTTGGCTGATAGTTTGCATAAACGGGTCATTGGGCAGGATGAAGCCGTGGATGCTGTTGCCAATGCCGTTTTGCGTTCGCGGGCTGGCTTGCAAGATCCATCAAAACCATTAGGATCATTTATGTTCCTTGGACCAACCGGGGTTGGGAAGACCGAACTTGCCAAGGCGCTTGCAGAGAATCTATTTGATTCTGAAAAGCACATGGTGCGGATCGACATGAGTGAATACATGGAAAAAGCATCAGTATCTCGGCTTGTTGGGGCCGCTCCCGGCTATGTCGGCTATGAAGAAGGCGGTCAGTTGACCGAAGCGGTTCGGCGCAA
>DWVG01000042.1 GCA_019120355.1 Candidatus Ligilactobacillus faecavium | reverse complement strand
CAAGGATACTTCCAACCTTTATCGACATTTATAAAATGCCCTCTCTCTAATTAACTTAAATCTTTCAGCAAGCATTATACCATATGACGGATTCTTTCAATCAAGAAATCCCAACTTTTTTGCGATGTTTTAATAACTAAAATCTATTCGCTTAATTTCCTTGTCATCTTTGAATATGATACTATTAAGGTAATAAAGTTAAGGAGGAACAATATGACGACAATTGACTGGAAAAAAGAAGCTGAAAGCCGTAAAGATGAACTTTTAGCAGATTTAAAAGCAATGTTACGGGTCAAAAGTGTCCGTGATGAAAGTAAGAAAACTGAAGATGCTCCTCTTGGTCCAGGACCAAAAGCTGGATTGGATAAGTTTTTAGGAATCGCTGACCGCGATGGTTTTGCAACCAAAAACATTGATGGCATGGCCGGCCAAATCGCATTTGGTGACGGCGATGAAACGCTTGGAATTCTTGCCCACGTTGACGTTATGCCCGCTGGTGAAGGATGGAACACTGACCCATTCGAACCGATAATCAAAGACGGCAGATTATATGCCCGCGGAGCTTCAGACGACAAAGGCCCAAGTATGGCATGCTACTACGGATTGAAAATTATCAAGGAACTTAACTTGCCGGTAAGCAAGAAGGTGGCATTTATCCTTGGAACTGATGAAGAAAGCTCATGGCGCGGAATGGACTACTACTTCAAGAACATGCCTGAACCCGACTTTGGCTTTTCACCAGACGCCTTCTTCCCAATTATCAACGGTGAAAAAGGGAACGTAACGTTTGATGCCAAATTCGATGGCACAAACGGCGGTAAGTATGAATTAGTTAAATTCAACTCTGGTTTACGCGAAAACATGGTGCCACGGGATGCTGAAGCATGGATCAAGGCTGCTGATTACAAGGAAATGATCAAGGCCTTCGATGAATTCATCGCTGAAAACCCAGTAGTTGGCGAAGCTGATATTCGCGATGGTCAACTTTACATTCACATGATTGGGAAAGCTGCCCACGCCCAAGAACCAAAACGCGGAATCAACGCTGGAACATACTTGGCCCTCTTCTTAAATCAATTTGATTTTGAAAATGGAGCAAAGGACTTCATCAGTTTTGCTGCTGAAAAGCTTCACCTTGATTCACGGTTGAAGAACTTTGATATGAACTACACGGATGATGTGATGGGCGATTTAACAATGAACCCTGGCCTCCTTTCATTTGAAGACGGCAAGGAAGGCTCAATCACCCTTAACTTCCGTTATCCAAAGGGCACTGATCCGGAATACATTGAAAAGGGATTGAATACAGCTGCTGATGAATATCATGTTCACTTTGAAATGCATGATGGCGGCATGGTTCCGCACTACGTTGACGAAGACGATCCGTTAGTCAAGACATTATTAAATGTTTACCGCGAACAAACTGGCGAAGATGCTCACGGCCAAGTTGTTGGTGGCGGAACATACGGCCGGTTGATGAAACGCGGCGTTGCCTTTGGCGCAATGTTCCCAGGTGTTCCTGACACAATGCACCAACCAAACGAATTCATTCCGGTTGATGACTTGATCAAGGCCGCAGCAATTTATGCTCAAGGAATCTATGAATTGATTAAGTAATTCTGTTATGTGATAAAATTAAGAAGAATCCATTTAGAGTTCTTCTTTTTTATTACTATTTTTATTGGGGAAAACTATGCGAATTGATAAATTATTAAGCAATCTTGGAATCGGCACCCGCTCGGAGATCAAAAAAATGATCAAGCAAAAACAAATTAAAATTAACGGTGAACTTGTCAAAAACGGAAAAGATCAGCTTGACCCTGATGCTGCTCAAGTTACCGTTAACGATCAGCCGGTTGCAATTCAATTGACGAAATATTTAATGCTCAACAAGCCGCAAAACGTGATTACCGCAACTGAAGATGCGTCCCAACAAACCGTTCTTGACTTAATTGCTAAAAAAGATCGAGTTAAGGGCCTTGCTCCGGTTGGCCGTCTTGATAAGGATACAACTGGCCTTCTTTTGTTAACAAATGACGGTCAACTCGCTCACCGGCTCCTGGCACCACATAAACACGTCGACAAAACATATCAGGCAACGATCGATGGAATCGTCAATAATGATACGATTGTTCGTTTCAAAGCTGGCATTCAATTAAAAGACGGTACGGCCTGTAAACCCGCCACGCTTAAAATTATTTCAACTGTTGAAAAAGATCACCAATCGAAAGTTGAAATCACAATTACTGAAGGAAAATATCATCAAATCAAGCGGATGTTTGCTGCTTGCGGCATGCATGTGGCGGCGTTGAGCCGGATTGCGATGGGCCCATTAAAGTTAGATTCATCTCTAAAGCCAGGACAATCCCGTCCTCTTTCTGAGAATGAAATTCAATCTTTATTGAAATTAAAGTAAAAATAAAACCGTGAAGATTTCACGGCTTTATTTTTTATCCACAATTTTTCTTCATAAACTTTTGTAAGTAACTAATAATATCCGTTGGTAAAACAACATACTTCTCTTTAGCTAACTCATCGGCAATTTTACTATGCGTAAACACCGCTGCCTGAATCCGGTCTTCAAATGAAGCGTCAAACTGGGCAATAAATGCTGCCAAAATACCCGTTAACGTATCCCCCATTCCGCCAGTCGCCATTGCGGGACCACCGACCATCAGTTTATGAATTTCACCATTTAAAAAGTAAATTTCAGAATGATGCTTCTTTAAAATCACGGTGGCATTCAAACTTTGTTGAGCTTCCTGGTTGCAGTGAATATCATCTTGTTCATTAATAGGAATGCCGCTTAACCGTTGCCACTCCATTTGATGCGGCGTGTAAATAATTGTTGCATTTGTTGTTAAAGCTGCATTTTGAGCAACTAAAGTAATTGCTGAACCATCAATAATCAATATTTGACTCGATTCAACGTTGGCAAACACCGTTTGAATCACTTTTATGGCCGTGGCGTCATTCCCTAATCCTGGTCCAAGGACGATTACATCCATTCCCTTGATCAATGAAATGAATTTCGGTGCATCTTGATAATCCACAAACATCGCCTCTGGAATTACAGAATGAACCGCCGTTAAATTTTCCTTGGCAGTCGCTATCGTCACTAATCCTGCTCCAGCGTGGACCGCGGCACTGCCAGCCATAATCGCTGCTCCACCCATATTCGGGTTACCGCCCACGATCAACACTTTACCAAACGTTCCCTTGAAACTGTTTTGCGGACGTTGATGAATAACTTTTTTCAAAATATCAGCTGTGATGGTTTGCATGGAATCGCCTCTTTCCAGGAATATTATAGCAAAAAATCCCATTACCCTCCTTCTTGGAAGAAAATGGGAAAATTTAATGTCCACGATGCTTTTGTTTTTTCTTTAATTGTCGAATTTCAAATTTCTGCCTTTTATGATTCGCTTTTGTTGCTTGCCGCTCCCTGTGACTTTGTTGCTTTCGCATTTCAAAGTCTGCTTTTAGAGCTTGTTGAGCCTTTGAACCATAAAATTGAGCGTGAACTTGTTTTTGAGCTTCCCGTTGCATTCTTTTAGGATTGATCTTCTTAACTTTTATTGAATATGCCTCTTCACTTGAAAAATGAATTGAATTCCAACGTTTTAAAATAAATCGATATATATCACGCAACTTCGGTAGACTTGTTCCCAAGTTGATTTCTGCGGCTGCATATCGGTCATCAACAAAACGTTCAAAAACTCCCTTATAAAACGGTTTGTCAAAAACTACGGTCATGATCATTCGACATTTCATAACCGCACCTCCTTAATAAATTATTTAGTAAGAACGGACGACCTAAGGAGGAAGGATACTTCAGAAATCATTCTGGTTCGGACTACCAACCGAAACTGTGTTTTTATCTTACTAAGACTAGTATATCAAAAATCTTTTAAAAAAATTTTGAACACCAAAACGCAAAAAGAATATTTGCAATGATTAAAACTGTGCCAATCAGTCCATCAATTATCATTTTGAAGAATGCTACTTCCCGAAACAACTTAAAAATTAATATTCCAACAATTATCCCCGTTATAACGGCAGAAATTACTAATGGAATATACCTTTTAATATACATGCACTGCACAACATGCATAATACAATGCAACCGGAGCTAATTGAGCATATATCTTAATAAACGCCTTTTTCAACTCTGACTTCGCCTTTTCTTTTACGTTTGAAATAATTCGGCTAATTGTTAAATTGATCTGTTGTACTTGTTGGTTAAATTTCGAAGCAATTTTCATGTAAGTTTCATGATAAACTGCTTGTTTAACTTTTTCTGGAATTTTGTTTTCAACAAAGCCTTTCTTTTTGAAAATGGCTTGAACCGTTTGATTCGTAACTCGTTCAACTTGACTCTGCGCAACTTTAATCGGCGTAAATTTTACCGTCACTTTTGAATCAGTACTATTTTGAGCATTTTCAATTTTTTGATCTAATTTTCGTTTCAATTTATTCTTAACTTGCGGAGCTAATCCACTGTCAGCAATTTGCTGATTCCCATAATTTTGAATTATCTGCTTTGCACTTGATACATTTCCATTCAATAATGTCATGCAGATTGCAATTGCCATTACTAACCCTACCTGTCGCAAAACATTCATTACACTCTGCGACGATGTTAGTCTTTGACCTTTAAAATCTGCTGCCGAGATCACGGTCGTCGGTCCGGCAACAATTCCATATCCGCATCCTAATAAAATTGAACCAATCATTAAACGATGATATAAATTAACCTGTAATGTACTCAAAAAGCAATAACTGACAAAGATTAAAATAAATCCAATCAAAATCATTAAACGGTTGTTGATCTTCTTTACCAATAATGACGCAATGATAACTGCTAAAAACACCGTAATTGAATACGGTAAAATTCGAATTGCCGCTTGAAGTTCTGTCAATCCCTTAAACTTAACGAGAAATGTCGGAATTAAGATTACAAATCCACCTAAGAAGAAACTGCTGATTGCTAATGCCAATGAAGCCCCATCAAAATTCCGACTTTTGAATAATGATAAGTCAATCATTGGTTTGGCACTTTTCATTTCAGTAACAATAAATCCCACTCCGCAAATTGTTGATAATCCAAATAATGAGATGATTGCAGGTGAATCCCAATGCCATTGTCTTCCTTGAACCAATCCTAGGGTTAATCCAAGCATCATTCCAATACTTAAAATTGCACCTAAAAAATCAATTTTTACATTCTTAAGTTTCTTTTCATGTTTCAAATTCATACAAAATGGAATTAAAAGAATTAATCCAAGCAGGAATGGAACGTTGATGAAAAATACACCGCGCCATCCAAAATACTTTGAAATCAGACCGCCAGTAACCGGGCCAACCGCTGCTGCAAATCCCTGACAACCTCCAACTAAAGAAACAATCTTATTTCGATCCTGTTGCGCAACGATTTCCATTCCAATAATCGTTCCCAGCGGAAGAATAAAGGTTGCACCTAAACTTTGAATGATCCGACTTCCATATAGAAAACCAAGACTTGGTGCACATCCGCTTCCAATTGATCCAATTAAAAATAAAATTAACCCATATAGTAAATACCGGTTTTTACCGTAAATTTCTGCAATTCGAGCTGCCAGCAATGTAACCGAAGCGAAAATAATTGCATACAAATTTACAGCCCATGAAACTTGATCCAAACTTGCATTTAATCCACTTTGAATTTTAGGAATAACAATTGTCATAATTGTTGTATCTAGCATACAAAGAAAATTTGAAATGCAAAGGATAACCAAAACTAAACGATTCTTTCCTTTTACCATAATTGATCTCCTTACTAGAACAATAATTTAACAAATTGTAACGTTACACTTTGTGCTATGTGGTACACTTGTACCATAAGCTAATTTAAGATTAAGCCGTTCTTCCACTGAAGTAAATACCGCTGGCGAAATCTTAACTAAGAGGACATTTTGGATAAATTGTTAGATTGAGGAGTTTATTATGGCGCGTCGAATTGCAGAACAAACAAAAGAATGGATCATTGAAGCCTTTATTGACCTGTTGAAAATTAAATCATTCGAAGAAATTAAAACGACTGAAATTTGTAAAAAAGCTCAAGTTTCACGGAATACGTTCTATCGAAAGTTCAATTCCAAAAATGACATTGTCGAAAAAATTGCTGATAATTTGATTACAAATTACATCTCACAAATTCAAAGCAAATCACCTGAAAAGTTTCAAGACTTAATTACCATTGTCTTTCAATTTGGAAGAGATAACTTTGAAATTCTTAAGACTTTATCTGATAGTAATCTGCTTTCAATTGTCTTAAAAAAGCTTAATTCACTTGGGCCCAAACTATACCAATCAGTCGAACTCCCTTGGCATACTTTTAACTCCGACGATTCAATTAAAATTATGATGAATTTTTTTATTGGCGGTTTTTGGAATATCTTAACTAACTGGATCAGTAATCCTTCAAAATACTCAATTGACGAATTAACTGAAAAAACAACCGCCGCTCTTGAAAATGTAATAATGTTTATCTGATTTTCCTTGTACATCAACCTAATTTATTCTAAAATTTAGATAACAATTAAAAGAAAGAGGCATTCGATATGGCTGAAAAGTTGACCAAAGAAGAACTTGAAGCATTAGAAGCTGTTTTAATGCACGACAAGAAGTTATACCAAAAAATTGTTGAATTGAATAAATAATTTTGAAACAGGTTGTGATGAGCAGCCTGTTTTTTACATTTGACTGACACCCGCACCTCCTACCGTGTGTCAATCATGTATCGATGTTCATGAATTATCTTCAAATTAAAATTTATAAAAAATAAAAACGCCTATTTCAAGGCGTTTTCGTGATTTAAATAAAAGATATTGTTTAAAATTATGCCACTGGCAGGAGTCGAACCTGTACTGGGAAAACCCAACAGCGACCTGAACGCTGCGCGTCTGCCAATTCCGCCACAGTGGCAACAACAAGGTTTATTTTACACTAAACCCCGTCTAAGATTCAAGAGTTATTTTTTCTTGTGCAATAAACTGACGGCTGTTCCGTATCCGTGAAGAACGATATACTTCGGTCCAACGGATACCCGGACAACTTGTGGTTCAAAGCGAACGTTGATGATGCCATCAGCGTTTTTAGCAACCGCCTTTTCAATCAATTTCATCTCAACTTGTTCATATAAATCATCAAAATCGTCAACGCGTTCAAGCTCGTCAGCATGCAGTTCTTCTTTGACCGTTGCGTTTACAATTCCGTGAATTGCGTATCCTTGATTTAATCCACCTGTTGATAAAAACATTCTTAATATTCCTTTCCTACTTGATAAATTCACTTACAATATTCAAAACTTTCTGCCGGCTCTCACCATCAAGCAAATGACCGGCCCCTTCAATCAGATGCAATGTACTGTTAGAATAGCCATCGTCATATTTGATTGATGCATGCGGGTCAACCACTTGATCAGCCGTGCCGTGAATAAGGCACACTGGTCCATGATATTCAGCTGCCGTTTCATAAATCGGCAATGTCTGAGCGATTCGCAAATAAAAGCCGCCTAAATCGTAATGATCTCTTAAATGCTGCTTATCTGGAATATGCTGCGGATCATAAATTAATCCTTGGGTATGTCCGGCAAGCGCATCCGTCTTTAATGTTGCTGCCGGGGCCATCAAAACTAATTTATCAATATATTCATGATAGTAGCCGGCAAGCATACTTGCGACCACGCCGCCCTGTGAATGCCCTAACAAAAAGATATGTTCAACTTGCGGCATTTGGCGGACATAATCCAAAATTGCCCGGCCGTCGCTGACTTCATTCATAACCGTCATATCAGTAAAACTTCCATCACTTTGACCATGACCATTAAAATCAAACCGGACTGATGCAATTCCCATTTTCTTTAACATCTGTGCTAACTGATAATGTAAATTCCCGGGATTATTGCGGCCACAATTTCCAGTAAAGCCGTGCATCAAAATTGCCATATCATATTTATCTTTACCCTCGGGAATTTCTAAAACTCCCCGAAGCGTTAATCCATCACGTTGAACTTGCACATTTGTCATCGGCGCCATCTCCTTACTTTTTATTGTACATGAATTGCCCCTAAAGAAAAAGAAGCTGCTAATAAGCAGCCTCTTTCATCTTTAATTTGCAACGATGTTGACTAACTTGCCAGGAACAACGATTACTTTCCGAACCGTCTTTCCTTCAAGCTCTGCCTTGATTTTTTCATCATTCATTGCTAATTCTTGGATTTCATCCTTTGATGCATCCTTTGCCACAACTAAGTGTTGCCGCTTCTTCCCGTTAACTTGGATTACAATTTCAACGTTCTTTTCAACTAACTTGCTTTCGTCGTATGTTGGCCATTCTGCATAGGTAATCGTTCCAACATGTCCAAGTTTCGTCCACAATTCTTCAGCAATATGCGGCATTACCGGAGCAATCAACTTCACAAAACCTTCCATGTATTCAAGGGGAAGAATATCAGCCTTGTAGCATTCATTGACAAAGACCATCAATTGTGAAATTGCGGTATTAAAGTGTAAGTCTTCAAAGTCTTCCGTAACCTTCTTGACCGTTTGGTTGTAGATCTTATCTAACTTGCCGTCATTGGCCGTTGATACCCGATCACGCAACTTATCATCTTCATCGATCAATAAGTTCCAAATCCGGTTAACGAACTTGTATGCCCCGTTTAAGCCATCTTCAGTCCATGGCTTTGAAGCTTCCAACGGACCCATAAACATTTCGTAAACCCGTAGTGTGTCGGCTCCGTATTTTTCAACAATGTCATCAGGATTAATAACGTTGCCCTTCGACTTCGACATCTTTTCATGGTTTTCGCCAAGAATCATTCCTTGGTTAACTAACCGTTGGAATGGTTCCTTTGTTGGAACAACGCCTAAGTCATAAAGGAATTTGTGCCAGAACCGAGCATACAATAAGTGAAGAACCGCGTGTTCAGCCCCACCAATGTAAAGGTCAACCGGCATCCATTCTTTCAGTTTATTGTAATCAGCCAAAGCTTCCTTGTTATGCGGATCAACGTAACGTAAGAAGTACCATGAACTTCCGGCCCATTGCGGCATTGTGTTTGTTTCGCGCCGGCCTTTCCGTCCATTTTCATCAACTACGTTTACCCAGTCATCAAGGTTAGCTAACGGACTTTCACCTGTTCCTGACGGCTTGATATTATCCGTCTTTGGAAGTTCCAATGGTAATTGGTCTTCCGGAACAAGCGTTGTTTCGCCGTCTTCCCAGTGAATAACCGGAATTGGTTCACCCCAGTAACGTTGCCGTGAGAATAACCAATCACGTAACCGGTAGTTGACTTTCTTGTGACCAACGCCGTGTTCTTCCAACCAGTCAAACATCTTATTGATGGCTTCTTGCTTATCCATTCCATCCAAGAAACCAGAGTTGATGTGTTTGCCTTCGCCGGTATAGGCTTCCTTTTCAATGTCGCCGCCTTCAATAACTGGTTTGATTGGCAAATTAAATTTCTTGGCAAATTCATAATCCCGATCATCGTGAGCTGGAACAACCATGATTGCGCCGGTTCCGTATGATGACAAAACATAATCAGCGATCCAGATTTGAATCTTTTCACCGTTTACTGGGTTAATTGCGTAACTTCCGGTAAATAC